>NZ_JBNHFF010000031.1:0-21729 GCF_059089965.1 Arthrobacter sp. SPT-J7 | reverse complement strand
AGAAGCCATAGGGCGCCAGCAGCGGGGCGAAGATCGCAGTCAGGACAAAAGCGCCGGTCAGGATCAGGCCTGCCACCAGCATGCCCCGCTGGAGGCCAACGCTTCTGTTGAAATGCGAGACGACCGGCAGGCGCCGGTACCAGGGCGCCCGGGGACTTTCCATGGGGACGGGAACGGCTGGAATGCTCATGTCAGTACCTCACGCGGGGATCGATCAGCGCGGCGATAATATCTACGATGAAGTTGGTCATGGCCACGATGATGGCGAGCAGCACCACGATGCCCTGGACCGCCACGAAGTCGCGTGCTGTGAGGTAGTTGGCCAGCTGGAAGCCCAGGCCCTTCCACTCAAACGTCTTTTCGGTCAGCACGGCGCCGCCGAGCATCACGGCGATCTGCAGCCCCATCACAGTGATAATCGGGATCAGGGCGGGCTTGTAGGCGTGCCTGGTCACCAGGCGGTATTCGCTCACTCCCCTGGACCGTCCGGCCTCCACGTAATCCCTGCCCAAGGTCCCGATGACGTTGGTCCGGACAAGGCGCAGGAAGATCCCGGCCGTCAGGAGCCCCAGCGCCACTGCGGGCAGGACAGCATGGGCCATGACGTCGCTGAACGCTGCCATGTTTCCGCTTCGGAGCGCGTCCAGCCAGTAGATCCCGGTTGGGGCTTCCAAGGATGTCAGGGCGAGTTCGCTGGATGTTTTGGCCCTGCCTGCAACCGGCAGCCAGCCCAGCCACACTGAGAAGGTCAGCTTCAGCAGCATGCCCGCGAAGAACACGGGGGTGGCGTAGCAAAGAATGGCGAAGACCCGCAGGACGGCGTCGGGCGACTTGTCCCGGCGGTGGGCCGCGACCATACCGAGGGGGATGCCTGCCAGGAGGGCGACGAGCAGTGCGTTGATGGTCAGCTCCAGTGTTGCTGAGCCATAGGTTGAGAGCATTTCGACGACGGCGCGGTTGTCGGTGAGGGTGCGGCCGAAGTTGCCCGCAGCCAGCTGGCCGAGGTATTCGAAGTACTGGACCAGGAGCGGCCGGTCGTAGCCGGCTGCCTGGATGCGCTCCTGAAGCTGGTCGGCAGGCAGCCGCCCGCCCATGGCCGCAGTAATGGGGTCACCGGTGATCCTCATCAGGAAAAAGACCATCGTCACCAGGATGAAGATTGTGGGGAAGATCAGCAGGAAACGGATCAGGATGTACTGGCCCAGCCCCCCGCCGGAAGATTTTTTGGTGGCCGGGAAGAGGCCGTCCGCGTCGCTTGGCGGCGCGTCAATGAGTGTTGTCATGGGTACCTAAAGTTGTCGTTGCCGGCGCTGCGGCTCCAGCAGGAGCGCCGGCACCGGGACCAGCACACAGGGCGGGACACGTGCACCTGGCTGCAGGCGCACTGCGTCCCGCCCCGTGTGCGGTCAGAGCCGGACGGTCGCTGAACCTACTTGGACATCACGCCAAGGCGGGTCTTGAACGACGCGTCCAAGGTCTTTTCGACTCCTTGGACATCCGCTCCGGCCACCATCACTTGGGCACCCTGCAGCAGCGGCAGCGTGGAGAGATCCTTGGCGATTGCTTCCTGGGCCTGGCCCAGCAGTTCACTCCGCTTCGCCTTGTCCGTGGTGACGAGCTGGTTCTTGACGATGTCCGTCACGGCAGGATTCTCGTAGTGGTTGCCGAGGAAGTTGCCTGGGATGAAGAACGGCGTCAGGTAGTTGTCAGCGTCCGAGTAGTCCGGGAACCAGCCGAGCTGGTAAACGGGGTAAGCATCCGCGCGGCGCTCCTTGGTGTAGGTGGTCCACTCCGTGGACTTGAGGTCCACCGTGAAGAGGCCTGACTTCTCAAGCTGTTCCTTCACGAGGGCGTACTCATCTGCGGCCGACGTGCCGTACCGGTCCGTGTACTGCAACTTGAGGTCGACCGGGGAGGTGATACCGGCGTCAAGCAGGACCTTCTTTGCCTTGTCCAGGCTGGGCTTGCCGCTGCCGTCACCATAAAGGCTCTTCAGCGGCTCCGTAGCTCCCTCGAATTCCTTGGGGACGTAGGAGTAGACAGGCGTGTAGGTGTTCTTGAACACCTGGGAGGCAATAACATCGCGGTCAACGAGGTGCGCGATGGCCTGCCGCACTGCCAGCGACTTCGCGGGATCGGCCTCGGGTGTCTTAGCCCCGAACGGCATGGTGTCGAAGTTGAAGACCATGTAGCGCAGTTCCCCGCCGGGTCCCTTGTGGACTCTGACCTTGGAGTCCTGTTCCAGGTCGGCCACATCGGTGGCCGTGAGGATGCGGCCCGCCACATCGATGTTGCCCTGCTGGACATCGAGTTTCAGGTTGTTTGGGTCCGCGTAGTGCTTGAGCGTGGCGCCGTCGTTGGCGGCTGCACCCAGCATCCCCTGGTAGTCCGGGTTGGGCTTGAAACTGACCAGTTCATTCTTCTTGTAGCTTTCGATCGTGTACTGGCCCGCAAAGGGCTTCGCGGCAATGATGGCGTCATCGTCCATGATCTTGTCCGCGGGGAAGACTTCCTCGTCCACAATGGGGCCCGGGTTGGACGCGAGAACGCCCGGGAACACCTGGTCGTTTCCGGCAGCGAGGGTGAACACCACGGTGTTGGGGTCCGTCGCTTCGATTTTCTCCATATTGGCCAGGAGCGAAGCGGGGCCGTTGGGATCGTCAATGGCCTTTACCCGGTTAAACGAGAAGACGACGTCGGAGGAGTCAAGGGTGTGGCCGTTGGTAAACTTCAGGTCCGGCTTCAGCTTCACGGTGAACTCGGTGGGGCTGGTGAAGGAAGCCGACTCAGCGATGTCCGGGGTGGCATCGGCGGTGCCGGGCTTGTAGTTGAGCAGGAAGGGGTAGATCTGGTTCATCACCATAAAGGAGCCGCCGTCATAGGAGCCGGCGGGATCCAGCGTGACGACTTTGTCAGTGGTTCCGTAGGTGATCGCCCCGCCACCGGCATCGCCGGTGGAGGTTCCGCCGCCGCCCGAGGGGCCCGTGCAGGCAGTCAATGCGAGGGCGGAAATGCCTGCCAGCGCGATCGCGCCGTGCAGGGCCTTGGTGCTCTTCGTCATCTGTGAACTTTCTGTTCGATGAATACGCGCCCCACCGGTCACTGCAGGGTGCCTTTGCTTCGGCGGGAGCGCGCGGTGCTGATGCGTAGATTCAATCAGAGTGCCAACCTCCAACACGGGCAATTTGTGAGTTGAGACACAAAATTTACCTGAATGATGGGGTGCTCTCATTTGCGAGGCGGCGCAACGAAGAACGCCGCCCCGGCGAAACCGGGACGGCGTTTGGCAACTACGGTTCTAGAGCGCGGCGCGCTGGAGAGAGCGTGCGGCGTCGATGGTGGCCTGGCCCAATACCCGGCTGCCCTGGTAAAGGACCACGGTCTGCCCGGGGGCGACGCCGCGCAGGGGCGTGTTCAGCCGAACTACCAGTTGAGCGCCGGCACCTTCTTCGTGAGGTTCCATACGGGCCGTCGCGGGGACGGGGTCGCCGTGCGCCCGGACCTGGGCGTGACAGTCGAAGTCCTCGCCCCTTTCCACTTCGGCAATGGGCAGGCCCGCCCAAGACACCTTGATGCCCCTGATTTCGTCAATGGCCAGCAGGGCTTCGGGACCCACTACCACCTTGTTTTCCTTGGGCCGGATCTCAAGGACAAACCGGGGCTTGCCGTCCGCGGCGGGTGTGCCCAGTTTCAGGCCGCGGCGCTGGCCCACGGTGAAGGCGTTGGCACCGGGGTGCTCCCCCACCTTGGTGCCGGTTTCGTCCACGATGTCGCCGGTGGTCATAGCGATCTTTTCGGCAAGCCAGCCGGCGGTGTCGCCGTCGGGAATGAAGCAGATGTCGTGGCTGTCGGGTTTGTTGGCCACGGAGAGGCCGCGGCGTTCAGCCTCCGCACGCACTTCAGCCTTGGAGGGCGTGTCGGCCAGCGGGAACATGGAGTGCTTGAGCTGCTCGTGGGTCAGGACGCCCAGGACGTAGCTCTGGTCCTTGGCCCAGTCAGCGGCCCGGTGCAGTTCGCGGTTGCCGTCGGCGTCCTCGATGACCTTGGCATAGTGTCCGGTGCAGACTGCATCGAAGCCGAGGGCAATCGCCTTTTCCAGCAACGCTGCGAACTTGATCCGCTCATTGCAGCGCATGCAGGGATTGGGGGTCCGGCCGGCGGCGTATTCGTCGATGAAGTCCTGGACAACGTCCTCCTTGAAACGTTCGGAAAAGTCCCACACGTAGTAGGGAATGCCCAAGACGTCGCAGGCGCGCCAGGCGTCGCGCGAGTCCTCGATGGTGCAGCAGCCGCGGCTTCCGGTCCGCAGGGTACCGGGCATGCGGGAGAGCGCCAGGTGGACCCCGACGACGTCGTGCCCCGCCTCAACGGCGCGGGCGGCGGCGACGGCGGAATCAACTCCGCCGCTCATGGCTGCTAGGACTCGCATACTGGCTTTCTGTTGGGGGTATTTCCGGCGCTTGGCCGTGTGCTGCCGGACGGTGCTGGCAGGACTTGCTGCTGAGAAGGCACGCAGGCTCCCTGCAAACGATCTTGGCCTATCTATTCTACGGCCTCTGGCAAATGCACGGTCAGCGAGAGCCCAAACCCTGCCGGGCAACGGTGCCGGCCGTCTGGATTGAGGACTCGTGGCCGGCCATTCCGGCTTGGCGCGCCCGCGCGTAGGCATGGGGAAGGGCGGCCAGCAGCGCACCGACGTCCTCTGCCTTCGAGGAGTGCCCCAAGGTGAACCGTTGGGCGCCGCGCGCTGTTTCCTCGTCCAGTCCCATCGCGAGCAGCACGTGCGAGGGCCGCGGCACGCCCGCGGTGCAGGCTGACCCGGTGGACGATTCCACACCAGCCAGGTCCAGGAGGAACAGCAGGGAGTCCCCTTCGCAGCCGGGGAAGGTGAAGTGGGCGTTGCCGGGGAGCCTGCCGGCGGCAGGTGCACCACGCAGGACTGCTTCCGGCACCTGCTCGCGGACGCCGTCGATCAGACGGTCGCGGAGAGCGGCGATGCGCTCTGATTCAGTGCCGAGGTTCACGGCGGCGGTTTCGGCCGCCGCGGCGAAGGCTGCGATCGAGGCGGTGTCCAGGGTGCCTGAGCGGACGTCCCGCTCCTGGCCGCCGCCGTGCTGGACAGGGGTGAGTCTCACCGACCTGCCGAGCAGCAGGGCGCCTACCCCGACAGGTCCGCCGATCTTGTGCCCGGAGATGGACATGGCATCCAGGCCTGATGCCTTGAAATCAACCTGCAGCGATCCGAAAGCCTGGACCGCATCGGAGTGGACGGGAACACCCACCGCATGCGCCAGTTCCACCACGCGCCCGACGGGCTGGATGGTACCTACCTCATTGTTCGCCCACATCACGGTCACCAGGGCGATGGTGTCCGGGTCACGGGAAAGCTCAGCCTCCAGGAACGCCAGGTCAACAAATCCGTCGCCGTCCACCGGAAGCCAGGTGACCTCGGCGCCCTCGTGCCGCTCCAGCCACTCCACCGCGTCCATCACTGCATGGTGCTCGACGGCGGAGCACAGGACGCGCCGACGCGCCGGGTTTTCGCCCACGCGGGCCCAGTACAGGCCTTTGACGGCAAGGTTGTCCGATTCAGTGCCCCCGGACGTGAAAATCACCTCGGAAGGATGGGCGCCTGCCGCTGCTGCAAGGGCTTCCCGTGCATCTTCCACGGTGCGGCGTGCCCTGCGGCCGGAGCCGTGAAGGGAGGACGGATTTCCGGTGCGGGCAAGTTCACGCGTCAGGGCAGCCAGCGCCTCGGGGGAAAGAGGGGTGGTGGCTGCATGGTCGAGGTAAACGGGCACCCTGTAATTCTAGCCGTCCTGCCCACGGAGGTTTGGGGCGCAGCATTTGGCCATCCAGGCCGGCGGCATGATCCTGGCGCAGCAGTGGCCGGGCAGGTTTGCAGATGCGACGCGGTCCGGGGAAGCATCGAAGCGGCTTGCGTCTCAGGAAGGCACCTTCATGGTGCACACCACCCCCGGATGCCCGTCGGAAAGGCGGTGGAAAGGGCAGTTCGGCAGGAAAAAACGCCTTCGCCATCCGGCTCCGGGCGGTAGCCGGACTGCACGAGGAAGCCCTCCAGGGTCTCCCGCCGTTTCGGCCAACGAGCAACCCTTCCGGAACGACTCGGCGGGCAGGGAATCGTCGGCGGCCTCACCTCCGGTGGTGGACTGCTCAATCGCTGCGGCCATCAGCTCATTCCCCTTCCGGCCCCCGCGGCCGTTATCCTCGCGGGTCTAAACGCCGTCCGCGCCAGGCAAACGGAGCGGGAACCCTGAGCGCCGGCACGATCGTTGTCAGGGCAAAGGCCGATAAGCTGGGCCGACAGGGCTGCCCCCGCGGACTGGCCATACCGACAGAAGGATGAGTGCTTGACCGAGAGCAGCTCGCATTATCAGGTGCTTCGTGTGGCAGTCACCGCCACCGAGAAGGAAATCAAGGTGGCCTATCGGCGCGCCGCCCGCGTTGCCCACCCCGACCACGGCGGTGACGCGGCCGCTTTCCGCCGGGTAACCAGCGCCTACGAGACCCTGATCGATCCACAACGCAGGAAAGCCTACGACCGCTCCTACGCGGCCGGTACCGCTGGGGAAAACCAGGATTCGGCGCCACACTTTGATGCACCGCCGGCGGGCAGCCGGGCGTCGGCCACCGTGCACAGGACCGGCGGCAGCCGCAACACTGCCGGAGACCCTCCGGTCTACGTTCCGCCCTACGGTCCTGCGGACGGTGACGTGGTTCCCCTGATCCCCCTGGCTGAGGCAAGCCAGCAGATTCACGGCATGCCGCGGAAGCGCGGGATTTTCGGGGCCGAAGCGCGGATCCAGCGCGAGATGCGCACCGTCCAGCTCCTGACCCGCCAGGTACTCCCCGCCATCCCTGCGGCGAGGCTCATCAACGGGCTCCAGTCACCGGCAGACAACAGCCACATCGACCACGCCGTGCTGTCCGGCTACCGGCTGGCGCTGATCGGCTCCATGCTTTTGCCCAAGGGCGCCTATGCGTGGGACGGCAGGACCCTGAACCACGGCGGACGCTCTGTTGCCCCGCCGCAGCTGGCGCACATAGTCCGCGCCATGCAGGACATCTTTCCGGAATTGAACGTCACCGGCTGGACGGTGGTGCACAGCCCGGGCGGGAATCTGCACGAGCCGGTGATTGACCAGCATCGCCGTTCGGCCGGCGCCCTGGAGACCGTCCGGATTGTCAACGCCGCGGGAATGGTCCGGGGCCTGAAGGAGTTTCTCGCGTCCGGGCCGGCTCCCAACACTGTCAACGTTCCTGTACTGGCCAGGCTGCTGCGCGGCATGCACTGACGGCGTTGACTAGGATGGGATGGTGTTCCGCATCCTTTTCCACGCCCCCGAAATCCCCGGCAATACCGGCAACGCCATCCGGCTGGCAGCCATCACCGGCGCTGAGCTGCATCTGGTGGAGCCCCTGGGATTCGACTTCTCGGACGCGAAGCTCCGCCGGGCCGGCCTCGATTACCACGACCTCGCCGTCGTCACCGTGCACCGGAGCATTGAAGACGCCTGGCAGCATCTCCAGCCGGAACGCGTCTATGCCTTTACGTCGGACGGAACCGCCAGCTACACGGACATCGCCTACCAGCCCGGTGATGTCCTGATGTTCGGCCGGGAATCAGTGGGCCTGCCACCGGAGCTGAAAACGAATCCCCACGTCACTGCCACAGTTCGGCTGCCCATGCTGCCTTCGCTTCGCTCGCTCAACCTCGCCAACGCCGCCTCCATTGCCGTCTACGAAGCCTGGCGCCAGCAGGGATTCGCGGGCGCACGGATCTAAGGCTTCGGGTCCGCTTCATACGTTCCGGCAGGTGCCGTGCCCGACTACGCCCATAACAACATGGGGCCCAGCCCATCCGCTTCCGCAGCTGCGCCGAATAACTCCTGAGAACATTCCCCAGCGATGAAGGAGCGGCAGGTGACACTTCTCCGGGAAGGTCCCAGGACAGGCCGCCGCATCCCCGGCGGCACTGCTAAGGATTCACCTCATAGGGACTTATGCTTGGTAGTGATGGAAACTCCCAACGCGCCTCATTCCGAGGCTCCGGCCACGGTGACGGAAACGCCGGCCGACGTCAACCAGCGACTTGTCACCCTGCTGCAGCAGACAGCCGAGGGCGACCGTGCGGCATTCGCGGAGTTTTACCAACTGACGTCCCGGCGCGTCTACGGTATGGCGCGCAGGGTTCTCATCGACGCTGAGCTCAGCGAGGATACGACGCAGGAGGTATTCCTGCAGGTCTGGCAGAACGCGGCCAAGTTCGATCCGGCCGCCGGCAGCCCGCTGGCATGGCTCATGACCATTTCGCACCGGCGTGCTGTGGACAAGGTCCGGTCGGCCCAGTCGGCCACCGACCGTGAAGCCCGCTACGGTGCCAGCACCCAGGACATCGACCACGACAGTGTGTCCGACGAAGTGGGAAGCAGGCTCGAAGCAGAGGCCGTGGTCCGGTGCCTTGGCACGCTGACGGAGACGCAGCAGGAATCGGTCCGCCTTGCCTATTACGGCGGGCTCACCTACCGCGAAGTCGCAGAACGCCTGAACGCCGCAGTTCCCACTATCAAGTCCCGCATCCGCGACGGCCTGATCCGCTTGAAGACCTGCCTGGGGGTGAGTTGAAATGACCGAGATGAATAACGGACGCGGCGGCCGCTCTGGCGCCTTCGGCGATACCGTCTCTGCTGACCTCGCCTCCGGCCGTGCAGTCGATCTGGCTGAACTGTACGCCCTGGATGCAGTGACTGACGAGGAACGCCGTACCATCGAGCAGTACATTTCAACGGCACCGGCGGCGGAACGGGACTCGTTCTACGAACGCGTCCGCCAATCCAGGGAAACGCTGACGCGCACGTTCAAGGCTGAGGAAGAACCGCCGGCTGGCCTTTTCGACCGGATCACCGCCCAGTTGCCCGCCCAGGACGCGCGCCGGGATACTGGCGTGCCCGCTCCTTCCGCCGGCTCCGCCTCCGTCCCAGGTGCCGCGAATGATTCCAATGACGAACTGGCCAAGGCCCGGCAGCGCCGTGAGGAACGACGGCGTCCGCCCGGCGCCCGCCGCTGGCTCGCCGGAATCGCAGCCGCAGCAGCGATAGCACTGGGCGGAGTTGGCGTCGGGTCCTACATTGCGGACCAGAACGACCCCCTGAACCAGGTGGTCCGGGCAGGGGACCTCCGGGAGGCTTCAGTGGACGTTGCCGGGGGCGGTACCGCCACCGTCCAGATTTCCTCGTCCGAGGATGCAGCAGTGGTCAGGATGAAAGACGTTCCTGCCCCGCCCGAGGGCAAGGTTTACCAGATGTGGCTGATTCCCAAGGACGGGTCAGCACCTGTCTCGCAGGGGCTGATGGACGCGGAAGCACTCTCCAAACCTGCAGTAGTGGAGGGCATCTCCTCTGCCGCTGCGCTCGGAATCACCGTCGAGCCCGTCGGCGGCTCCGAGTCCCCCACCCTGCCCACCGTCGCCGCCGCGCCCTTGGACGCGTAGCACCGGCCTGGCAAAGCATCAAAAGGCGCCCAGCGGGCATCCGGAAGGAGAGCCGCGGGGCGTCTTTTGTGTGTTCGGAACGCCGGTCGCCTAGAAACCGGCTATGGTTCCAGGCCCGTTGACCGCTACTACATGGAACGCTTCAGCGCTGTGCCCGGCGGGAAGCCCGGCACGGGCAGCATTAGCGTGCATGCCCTGGCGTACGGCTGATTCCATGGCCTCGACGTCCGGGTGCTGGCTGACGTGGACATGGATGGCATCGAGTTTGGCCTCCACGTGCGCGGTGACATCAACGAAGTGGTTTTCCCGTTCGTCCGGCCCCGCGTACAGCCAGAGCCACGGAAGCTTGTACGCTTCCAGCCCGGCCTCCGCGAGTTCGGGGTAGGCAAACGGATTCTCCAGCGCCGGATAAACCGCGCGCGTTACGGCCTCTCCCACGGCAAGGTGGTCCGGATGGCTTTTCTGGATGCGCCGCCAGTTCCGTTCCGGATGCATGGCAAGCACGACGTCGGGACGAATTTCGCGGATGAGCTTCACCACTCCACGCATCACCTCGTGCGAGGGTTCAAGGTAGCCGTCACGCTGATGGAGGTAGTGGATCTCGGAAACTCCGACCAGTTCGGCGGCCCGGCGCTGTTCGGCGTCGCGCATGGCAATGATGTCCGCCCGGTGAGCCGGGTCGAAGCCGCCCGCGTCGCCGTCGGTCATGATGCAGTAGCTGACCTGCACACCTGCCGCCGTCCAGGCCGCGATGGTGCCTGCAGCACCGAAATCAATGTCGTCCGGGTGGGCCGCAAAACAGAGCACCCGTCCAATCCGGTCGGTGGCCGGGTTGAACGGGCTCTCCGCCTGCACAGGGAAAGGCAGCCAATTATCAGCCTTTACGCTTCTTGATCTCTGCCGTGGCCTGCGGGAGGACATCGAAGAGGTCTCCGACAATGCCGAAGTCCGCGATCTCGAACACGGGCGATTCGGCGTCCTTGTTCACTGCGACGATAACCTTGGCGGTCTGCATGCCGGCCTTTTGCTGGATGGCACCGGAAATACCCGCGGAGATGTAGAGCTGCGGGGACACGGTCTTGCCGGTCTGCCCCACCTGCGCGTCGTGGCTGACCCAGCCGGCGTCGGTGGCTGCGCGTGAGGCTCCCACGGCCGCTCCCAGTGCGTCTGCGAGTTCCTCCACGGGTCCGAAGTCGCCGTCGAGGCCGCGTCCGCCGGCCACCACGATGCGGGCGTCGGTCAGGTCGGGGCGGCCGCTGGCAACCTTCTGTTCGCGGGCAGTGATCCGCGCCGCTGCTTCAGTACTGCTTACAGGCACGTCAACCGTTACGGTTTCCGGCGTGCCGGGGGCGGCCGCCGGTTCCGGGACCACATTGTTGGCCTTAAGGGTCAACACGGACACGGGCGTGGTGGTTTTGCACGCAGTGTTGTAGGAACCGGCGAGGACGGACTTGTGCGCCGTTCCGTCAGCATCGACGGCGACAACGTCGGTGATAACACCGGCATTGAGGCGGATTCCGAGGCGGGCGGCAATTTCTTTGCCCTCAGGAGAGTTGTCGAGCAGCACTATGGTGGCTCCGGTGCTCTGCGCTGCGGCCGCAAGGTAAGCGGCTTTGGGTGCCACAAGATAGTCGTCAAGGTTCTGTGCGGAGGGGCGAAGGACAGCGCTGACGCCGTATTCGCCGAAGGCAGCTGTTACCTCGTTGTGCAGTTCCCCGTTGAGGGCAACAACGCTTTCCCCAAGGGAACGTGCCACAGTCAGCAGTTCGAGACTGCTCTTCTTGAGCCCGTTGCCGGGGTTGTCAATGAAAACAAGTACTTTTGCCATGTCGATGTTCCCTCTTAGAGCAGCTTCTGGGCGGCCAGGAAGTCAACCAGCTTGATGCCGGCGTCGCCTTCGTCGGTGATGATGGTGCCGGCGGTGCGCGGCGGCCGTTCCTCGGCGTTGGTCACTGTGGTCCACGAACCGGTGTGCCCCACCTGGGCAGGATCCACACCGATGTCGGCGAGGGACAAGGTGGTGATGGTTTTGCGCTTGGCAGCGATGATGCCCTTGAAATTGGGGTACCGCGGCTCGTTGATCTGGTCCGTCACGGACACCAGCGCCGGGAGGGCGGCCTCTACGGTTTCGGAGCTCATGTCCGCATCGCGGCGGGCCACCAGCCGTGCGCCGTCCAGCTCCAGGGACGAAGCGAACGTAACCTGGGGAAGGCCAAGGCGTTCGGCCAGCTGCGCGGGTACCAGTGAGGTCTCGCCGTCGGTTGAGGCCATGCCGGTGATGATCAGGTCAACCGGCGCATCCCGGCCCAGGTACCGGACAGCTGCCGAGAGTGCCAGCGAGGTGGCGGCTGCGTCGGAGCCTGCTAAAGCCTCATCGGTCAGGTGCACGCCCTCGGTGGCACCCATTTGAAGGGACTTCTTCACGGAATTGACAGCACCGGCCGGGCCCATGCTCAGGGCGATGACCTGGTTGCCTGCTTTGCTGCCGCCGCGAGCCTCGGCCAGCTGCAGTGCCGCCTCGAGTGCGTATTCATCCAGCTCGGAGAGGATGCTTTCGTCACGGTCCGTCGTGTAGCCCTCCCCGTTGAGGTGACGGTCGAACTGGGCGTCCGGTACATGCTTGACCAGGACGATGATTCTCAATGTCTTCTCCACTGTATCGACAGCAGCCTTCCATGCTTGTGGACAGCCAGCCGGGTAGGGTCATGGCCGCGGAATGCCCGGCGTACGGGTAGCTCCTAGCTAACCATATAGGCGCACCTGTGCGCCGTCTTCCGTTAACGCCTGTGTCAGCCGGGCTGGACAGGGGCGCCGATTATCGGCCGCAATGACGACGGCGGCGTCCCCGGTTGAGTGGGGACGCCGCCGTCGGGCGTTCGCTGATTCTTCGTGCCTTGCCAAAGCCTGCTGTCAGCTGGCTGCGGCGCCAAGGGTGACGTCGAGGGTCTGTTCCGCACCGTTGCGCAGGACAGTGATCCTGACCTTGGAACCGGCGGGCTGCTCCCGGACCGCCGCCGTCAGTTGCTCCGGTTCACCGATGGCCAGGTCGTTGAACTTCGTGATGACATCACCCACCCTGATCCCTGCCTTCGCGGCAGCCGAATCGGGCTCAAGTGTCGCGACGTCCGCGCCCACCGAGAACCCGGAAGCGGCACTCGACGCGGACTTCTTCTTGACACTGACACCCAGTTGCCCGTGCGAAGCCTTGCCGGTATCAATGATCTCCTGGGCCACCCGCTTGGCGTGGTTGATGGGGATGCTGAAGCCCACGCCGATATTGCCGCTGGAGGAGGACAGGGAGCCGGATCCGGCTGATGCGATCGCCACGTTGACGCCGATGATCTCGCCGCTGCTGTTCACCAGGGCACCACCCGAGTTGCCGGGGTTGATGGCGGCGTCCGTCTGGATGACGTTTATGGAAATCTCACCCTGCTCCGCCGTTTGCTGGCTCTGGCCGCCGCCTGGAGGCGCGAACTGGAAACCGCCCTCGTCGTCGCCCTCAGCGTTGTCGCCCTCTTCAGGGGCAGCGGCCGAGGCGACGCTGATGGTCCTGTTGAGGGTTGAGACGATGCCATCCGTCACCGTCCCGGTGAGGCCCAACGGCGAGCCGATCGCAATGGCGGTGTCCCCCACGTTGAGCTTGCCGGAGTCGCCCAGGGTGGCAGGGGTGAGGCCTGAGGCGTTGTCCACCTTGATGACAGCAAGGTCTGACAGGGGGTCTGTACCAACCAGCTTGGCGGTGAGCACCCTGCCATCGCTGGTGCGCACTTCGAGGGCGGCGTTGGCCGTCTGTCCGTCCAGTGTGACCACGTGGGTGTTGGTGAGGATATGGCCCTGGTCGTCCAGGATGATGCCAGAACCTGTACCGCCGGCGCCGTTGCTTGAAGCGCTGATGGTCACCACACTGGGTGATGCCTTCAGGGCGGCGGCGGTTATGGCGTTCACATCATCCTGGTTGTTGACGATGACCGTTCCGGGCTGGCTGTTGCTGCTGGTAGCGGCGGTGGAGCCCGGGCTGTCGAAGACCTCGCCGCCGGCAACTGTCGCCACTCCGCCGCCCACCAGGCCGGCCGCGAGGATGCTGGCCACCAGGGTGCCGACACCAAAGGACGCCTTCTTGCGTGGAGCGTCCTTCGGGTTTGGAGCAAGGCCTGGATGGCCTCCGGGGACGTTGTGCTGGCTCTGGCCGTAATAGCCGTAGTGGGGCTGGGGCCCCTGGGATTCATTCGACGGCTGGCTTGCATTCTGGCCGGAAGCAGGCTGTCCGTAAAACGGCTGGCGCTGCGGGTACGCCGGGCGCGCTCCGGGAAGCTCCTGGGTGGGGTTATCCCCCTGGTTCGTCCAGTCCAGCTGTTCGGTGGGGTATTGGTTCGGACCGGGAGTCTGGTTGGCTGCGGGCACCGCGGAACGTGAGGCCGCCGTGCCATCCGCATCCTGAACCTCGCCAGGATTGTTCCCCGGCTGGGCCGCATGCTGCTGCCAGGAATCCTGCCGCCCCGGGCCGCGGTTCTCGGGAGAGGCACCGGGGGTTTGGTTCTCAGTCATGGGACTTCCTTTCATCCTCGTCTGCATTAACTATGGACTCCCTCGCTGTAACAAGCTCGGATGTTTGCTGAGAGCTTGCTGTGGGCTTCTCCGGGCCCGCTGATGCCCTTCCCCGGGACGTTTCGCTGGTGGCATATTCGACTCGATGGACGGCCTGTGGGGTGCACCATAGAATCAAGATGATTGCCACAGCGACCTGCGGCTACACATGCGTGGGGGCGCTGCTGCATTCTGAGACGACCGGTTCGTCCCGAATCGGTGTCAAGCGTGCTGAAGGGTTGCACATGCGGTCAAAGTTCAAACGTATTCTCGCCGTGATCGGCCTTACCGGCCTGCTGGCGGCGCCCGCCGCCGCGGCCTGGGCAGAACCGCCGGTCACTATTCCGTCCGGAACCAACATCGTTGATAATGCGAATGTCCTGGGGAACCGCAAGGGCGAGGTTCAGGAAGCCATCCAGAAGCTTCTGAAGGACGACAAGTACAACCTCTACGTTGTCACGGTCAAAACCTTCGAAGACCCGGCCGATCCGAAGGCGTGGTCCCAAGCCGTCGCCACTGCCAAGGGTATGGGCCGGGCTGACGTCATCCTCGCGATGTCAGATGACGGCAAGTACTACTTCTCCCCCAATTCAGCAAGCCCGATTTCGTCCAAGACCAGCAACATCAGCCAGAATGCTGTTGTCGCCAATCTGGCCGGCGGCAAGCGCGATTTCGCCCAGGCAGCCATCGACACCGCAGCAGCGGTCGGAGACGCTGCCAGCGGTGGCAGCGGCAACGTTCCTTCCGGTGACGGAGCCGGGGCAGCCGTTCTTGTAGGAGCAGGCGTTGTCGCCGCGGGCGGTGCCGGTGCGTACCTCTACTTCCGCAACAAGCGCAAGAAGGCTGCCGTGCAGGCATCCAGCGCGAGCTATGGCCCGCAGGGCGCGGAAGTTGATCCGCTGGCTTCCCTGAGCGTAGAGGAGCTTCGCCGCAAGAGCGGCTCCCTCCTCATCGAGGCTGACGACGCCATCAAGTCCAGCGAGCAGGAACTCATGTTCGCACAGGCACAATACGGTGATTCCGCCGTCGGCAACTTCACCAAGGCGCTGGAGGAAGCCAAAGGCCATATGACGGAATCGTTCAAGCTGCAGCAGCAGCTGGACGATCACATCCCTGACACCGAAGAGCAGCAGCGCACGTGGCTGGGCGAAATCATCCGCCGTTCGGAAGCTGCACTGGCGTCGCTGCAGGAGCAGAAGGCGGACTTCGATTCCCTCCGCGAACTTGAGAAGAACGCTCCCCGTGCACTGGCAGCCGTCAACGCCGGTGCCCGCGAAGCGGATTCGAAAATCGCCAGCGCTGAGAAGTCCCTCACCGCCCTCAGGGCCAAGTATGCCGAGAGCGCGCTGGTGCAGGTTTCGGATAATATTCTGCAGGCCAAGGAGCGGCTCGCCTTCGTCCAGAACGCCTCAGCCACTGCTGAGCAGAAGCTGGCTGAGGGCGAAGGAAGCCTGGCCGCCGTTGCTGTCCGTGCCGCAGAAGAGAGCCTGCACCAGACGAACGTCCTCATCGATGCGATCGCCAAGGTTTCCTCCAGTCTGGACGAGGCCCGGAGCGGACTTGAGGCAGCGGTAGTCGATACCTCCCAGGACCTTGCCCAGGCGAAGGCAATCATCAAGTCCGGCGCTCATCCCGAGCTCGCCGGACCGGTGGCGGCAGTTGAAGCTGCACTGGCACAGGTCAAGTCCGAAATCCAGGGCGGCAAGATTGACCCCCTCGCCACCCTGCAGCGCGTAGAGACGGCCCATCAGTCTCTCGACCAGTCACTCAGCGGCATCAGGGACCAGCAGGAACAGGCGCGCCGGGCCCAGGCATCACTGCAGCAGACCATCATGTCCGCCCAGGCCCAAATCAGTGCGACCTCCGACTACATCACCGCCCGCCGCGGCGGCGTGGGTACAGAAGCCCGCACACGGCTGGCGGAGTCGCAGCGCAACCTGGATTACGCCCTGTCAATCGCTCGCACCGATCCGGTTACGGCGCTTACCTACGCCCAGCAGGCGCATGCACTGGCGGCGCAGGCAGCCCAGCTGGCACAGGCCGACGTTGACCACTTCGACGGCTACGCCAACCAGGGCTACGGCCGCGGCGGCATGTTCGGCGGAGGCGGCGGCGGCGGATTGGGCGGCGCCATCCTTGGCGGCATCCTGATCAACTCAATCCTCAACGGAGGCGGTGGCGGCGGCTGGGGTGGCGGCCACAGTGACGGTGGCGGATGGGGTGGCGGAGATTTCGGCGGCGGCGACTTCGGCGGCGGCGACTTCGGCGGAGGCGACTCCGGAAGTTTCTGAGGCCGGAGCCCCGCTCCGCCCGTCGGAGCATCCCCACTGGCGGATGGGCGCAGCACACAAACGTTCACTGATTTCAGTGGTCAACACAGAGCAGGACGAAAGGTAACACCATGGTTAAACAGTCCATTTTCGGCCGAGTCGCACAGCTGGCAAAGGCGAACATCAACTCCTTGCTGGACAACGCTGAGGATCCGCAGAAGATGCTGGACCAGATGGTTCGGGACTACACGAACAATATTGCCGAGGCGGAGTCGGCTGTAGCGCAGACCATCGGCAACCTCCGGATGCTTGAGGACGACTACAACGAGGACGTCAAGAACTCGCGCGACTGGGGAAACAAGGCCCTCGCCGCGTCACGCAAGGCCGATGAATACCGCGCCAACGGCAACGTGGCCGACGCCGAAAAGTTCGACAACCTGGCCAAGGTGGCCCTGCAGCGCCAGATGGCCGCTGAGAACGAGGCCAAGGGTGCGGAGCCGAGCATCGCTTCCCAGCGCGAAGTGGTGGACAAGCTGAAGACCGGCCTGGACCAGATGAAGGGCAAACTCAACCAGCTGACCAGCAAGCGCAACGAACTGGTTGCCCGGTCCAAGACCGCAGCTGCGCAGGCGCAGGTGCACGATGCCATCAAGAGCATTGACATCATGGACCCCACCAGCGAAGTGGGCCGCTTCGAAGAGAAAATTCGCCGCGAAGAAGCCAAGGTCCGCGGGCAGCAGGAACTCGCTTCGTCGAGCCTTGATGCCCAGTTCAATCAGCTTGAAGATCTCGGTGAGCAGGTCGAGATTGAGGCACGCCTGGCTGCGTTGAAGTCGGGTGGCACATCAAAGCCTGCCATCGGCGCCGCCGGCTCTGCCGGAACCGATGAGTCCACGGTGACCGAAATCGATTACGACAAACTCTGAGAAGTAGGCGGGGAGCACCCTCGCCAGGAACAGTAGGAAGGCCGGGGCCGCTGCCCCGGCCTTCCTGATGCCGGGGGTGTGTAGCGTAGTGCCATGGCTTCCTCCGACGCAACGTCCCTCCTCTGGCTGCGCGACGACCTCCGGCTGGACGATAATCCTGCGCTGACCGCAGCCGCACTTTCGGGGCTGCCCATGACCGTCGTCTTCATCTTGGACGAGGAGTCGGAAGGGATCCGGCCGCTGGGCGCAGCAAGTCGATGGTGGCTTCACCATTCCCTTGCGGCGCTGGCCGACTCCTTGGAGAACAAAGGTTCGCGGCTTCTTCTTCGCCGCGGGCCGGCGTCGGCTGTTATCAAGGAACTGGCGGCCGAAACGGGTGCCACGCACCTCTTCTGGAACCGGCGCTACGGATTGCAGGAGCGCGCCGTGGATGCCGATGTGAAGACGTGGGCCGACGCTAACGGCCTTCAGGCCTCCAGCCACCAGGCAAACCTCCTGTTCGAGCCATGGACCATTCGCACCGGCGCCGGCGGCCCTTACAAGGTCTTTACGCCCTTCTGGCGTGCCTGCCTTGTACACGGCGAACTGCGGGAGCCGTACGACGAACCGCACCACCTTCCCTCCCCTGCCCGGGGAAGAGGAGGAGTAGTTCCTGCCGGCGAAGACCTGGACACCTGGAACCTCCTGCCGCACTCCCCCGACTGGAGCGGCGGCCTTGCAAGCACCTGGGAGCCGGGCGAAAAGGGCGCACTGCTCCGCCTGGTTGATTTCCTGGACGGACCGGCCGAGGAATACGGCACCGGCAGGAACATGCCGGGAGTGGAAGGTACCAGCCGGCTGTCCCCGCACCTGCGCTTCGGCGAGGTAAGCCCTTTTAGGGTGTGGCATGAGATCCGGCACCGGTTCCCGCGCAAGGTACCCGCCGACGTCGATATCTTCCGTTCTGAGCTTGGCTGGCGGGAATTCTGCTGGCACCTCCTATACACCAACCCCGAACTCGCCACCCGCAACTACCGGCCACAGTTTGACCGCTTTGATTGGCAGCAGCTGAGCGGGGGCGAGCTGCAGGCCTGGCAACAGGGCCGCACAGGTTATCCCCTCGTTGACGCCGGGATGCGGCAGCTGTGGCAGACAGGCTGGATGCATAACCGCGTGCGGATGGCGGCCGCTTCATTCCTGGTTAAGAATCTTTTGGCGGACTGGCGCATTGGCGAGCAATGGTTCTGGGACACGCTCGTCGACGCGGACGCCGCCTGCAACCCTGCCAACTGGCAATGGGTTGCAGGCTCCGGAGCCGACGCGTCGCCCTACTTCCGCATCTTCAACCCGGTGACGCAGAGCAGGAAATTCGATTCAGCCGGCTGCTACCTGCGCCAGTTCATACCTGAACTTGCCGGCCTCGACGGTAAGGCCATCCACGAGCCGTGGAAAGCCGCCGACGTCACCGGGTACCCGGCGCCGGTCGTTGGGCTGCCGGAGTCACGGGAAAGGGCTCTGGAGACCTACAGCAGGCTTAAGGACTGATGGGCTGCTGCGCGGCCCTGCGGCGTATTACCGGCTGACCTTGCCCATCAGGGACGCTATGGGCCGCAGGAAGATGGGGCGGGCCAGGAACCAGGCCGCCACCATGACCACAACCGAGGCGAGGAAAACCCAGAAGCCGAACCAGCCGTCGTCGTCCCGTACTCCATACATGTGATTGAGGTTGCGCAGCGCTCCCGTGGCGAGCACCAGGAAGACGTGCACCGCGATGAAGGCAACAAAGTAGATCATTACCGGGAAGTGGACGGCCCGGGCCCATTCAATCGGGTAGGCCTTGTTGAGGCCGGTAGCCTTCTTTGGCCACGCCGACGACATCCGCAGGCCAGTAATGAAGGCCAGTGGCGCCGCAATGAAGACTGTCACGAAGTAGGAGAGCAACTGAAGCGCGTTGTAGTTCACCCAGCCGTTCTCCGTGGGCCAGTTCAGGGACGCGTACTGCAGGGCGGCCGAGAGCGCGTTGGGGAAGACGTCCCAGCTGGTGGGAACGATGCGCATCCACTGCCCGGTAGCGAACAGCAGGACGGCGAACACCAGGCCATTGAGGATCCACAGGGCGTCCAGTGTCAGGTGGAACCACAGCTCAAGGCTGATCTTGGTGGGCGGGTTCTTCGTCTTGATCAGGCCCTTGTTGTTGCGGGTCCAGTGTCCGCTGGGGCGCGTGGTGGTACGCACCTGCCAACCGGTGCGGATGATCAGCAACAGGAAGAAAGCGTTCAGGAAGTGCTGCCACGCAAGCCAGGCAGGGAATCCTACCGGCGCTTCCTCCGGCAGCTCCGAGTGGCCCGGATAGTCCGCTACGAAGGAGGCGACGGCGGGCAGGCCCATCAGCCACTTTGCGATCAACACCACGAGGACCAGCACCGCAAGGACGGCGGGCACACCCCAATATAGTCGGGACCGCTTTCCCGCGGCAGTGCCGGGCTTCTTCGTGGGAGTGGACATCGAGCAACATTCCTCTCGAGAATGACTGGCGAAGTACTCACAATCTGTGAGGCTCTGCGAAAGAGAATACTAGGAACTACCGGCAATCAAGGAAAAAAGAAGGCCCCGCCCGGCTTGTCTGCCGGTCGGGGCCTTCTCATAGTTGCGGGGACAGGATTTGAACCTGTGACCTCTGGGTTATGAGCCCAGCGAGCTACCGAACTGCTCCACCCCGCGTCGCAAGAACTACTTTACCGGCCGGTGAACAGCAGGCCAAATCGAGGAGGCGTGATCTCCGTCTCGCCAGTCCGGCACCCGCTCCGGGCGGAACGGGTGCCGGACTACCGCCGTCGTGACCAGCTGCTGGTGATCAGCTGGCGATTAGCTGCTGGGCGACGGCGAAGGCGTGGCTTCAGGTGTCGCCGTGGAGGCCGGAGCCGGAGTTGCCTCGGGAGCGGCAACCGGAATCTTGTTCTCCGCGTCCAACGCCCTCTGGAGGGCCGCTGAGATGCGCTTCTGCGCCTCTCCGTAGGCTGCGAAGTCGCCGGCGGCGAGGGCGGCCTGCCCTGCCTGCATGGCGGCGTTTGCCTCATCCAGCGCGGCCCGCAGTTCAGCCTTGGCGTCCGCCCCGCCCGGTGCAGGCGGAGCAGCCGGATCTGTGGGTGTCTGGCCGTTATTGCCGGAGTCGCCCGCAGCCGCCCCCGAGTCCCCGCCGAAGAGCTGCTTCAGCGCTTCGTCAAGGGTCGGGGCGAAGCCGACCTTGTCGCCGAAGGCCACCAGTACGCGCTGCAGCGTGGGGTAGGACGTCTCACCGGTGGACTTCAGGTACACCGGCTGGACGTAGAGGATGCCTCCGCCGACAGGAAGCGTGAGCAGGTTACCGTTCAGAACGTCAGAGGCACCCTGGCGGAGCAGGTTAAGGGCCTGCGAAACCGTGGGATCCGAGTTGAACTTGTTCTGCGCCTGGCCCGGGCCGGGGACCTGGATCTCCGGTGGGATCTGCAGCAACCGCAGCTTGCCGTAACTCTCGGCCTTCACGCCCGCCTGGTTGCCTGCGTCGGAGTCGGCGGCGAGGAAGCCGTAGAGGACGTTGCGCGCGTTTCCATTAACGATCTGCGGAATGAACGATGACGTCAGCTGGAACGCAGGCTTGTCCTGGTCCGGCATCTGCAGCGACATGTAGAACGGCGGCTGCTTGACATCGTTGGTCGAATCGACCGTGGGGTCGTTCGGCACGCTCCAGGCGTCCTTCGTCTGGTAGAAGCTGGACGGGTCCGTCACGTGGTACTCGCCCAACAACTGGCGCTGGACCTTGAAGAGGTCCTCCGGGTATCGGACGTGGCTCATAACATCGCCGGACATCTCCGAATATGGCTTCAGCGAGGTCGGGAACACCTTCTGCCAGGACTTCAGCAGTGGGTCCTGGTCGTCCCACGCATACAGGGTGACCGAGCCGTCGTAGGCATCGACCGTGGCCTTCACCGAGTTCCGGATGTAGTTGACGGTGCTGTTCGGCAGGGCGACTGCACGGCCGGAAGTGGTCTGGGAATCGGCCGTGGCGTCCGAGAGCTGCTCCTGCTGCGAGTACGGATAGTACTGGCTGGTGGTGTAGCCGTCCACGATCCACTTCACCCGTCCATCAACGACCGCAGGGTAGGCATTGCCGTCCACGGTCAAATAGGGGGCCACCTTCTCTACGCGCTCACGCGGGTTGCGTTCGTACAGAATCTGCGATTCCGGATTCACGCCGTCCGAGAGCAGCAGGTCCGAGGACTGGAACTTGATCGAGTAAAGCACCCTGTTGAAAAAGGTACCTACGTTGGGTCCGCCGTTGCCTTCGAAGGTGTACTGGGTCTCACCCTCACCTGACGGCCTGTCCTGCTCGCGGGGAGGAGCGCCGTCTGGTGCGCCCACGATTGAGTAGTCCGGAGAGTACTCACCAAAGTAGATCCGCGGCTCGTAGCTGGAGTCATCC
>NZ_JBNHFF010000030.1:0-21739 GCF_059089965.1 Arthrobacter sp. SPT-J7 | reverse complement strand
CTAGGCGGAGCGGCGCTCTCCGCGGCGTTCGCGCAGGATAGTGAGCCGGTCCTTCAGGATCTGTTCCAGCTCCGGAAGCGAGCGGCGTTCCAGCAGCATGTCCCAGTGCGTGCGGACGGCCTTGTCATTGCTGGTGTCCGGGCGTTCACCGTCAACCAGGAGGGCTTCCTTGCCGGTCTTGGAAACCCAGACCGGGGGAATCTCCGCCTCGGAAGAGAACGTTACGAAGACCTGCTCGCCGTCCTCGCACCGGTACTCGACGCGCTGACGCGGAGCCGGCTCGACTCCGGACTCGGTCTCCATGCTCTGCGCACCAAGGCGCATGCCCCGCAGGCTGCGATCGCTCATGTTTTCTCCCTCTGATCGGTTCGCGGAGTAAAACCCCGCGCAAGCCGGTGGCTAAAAAGCCCCTCCGGACTACTGTGTGCTCTGTGCTGCATCTCTAAGATTCAACGCATCGCGAAGCTCGGTTGTTCCAGCGGATCTGCTCCTGCCGGACAAATACCCAATTGTACGGGTGCCATGCCATCCGGAGCAAAATAGAAGGGATCCGCAACTGCTGCGGATCCCCTCAAGGTGCTTTCCCGGTCTGGGCCTAAGGCTCGGAGGTCTTGGCTCCGACTTCGTCGAACAACCCGGCCGCGGCGGGATCAGGGTTGGTTCCCCCCAGCGCGTTGCCGATTCCCTTGAGTGCTTCGCCGACTTCGCTGGGGATGATCCACAGTTTGTTGGAAGATCCCTCCGCTAGCTTCGGAAGGGTCTGCAGGTATTGGTATGCCAGCAGTTTCTGGTCCGGGTTGCCCTTGTGGATGGCGTCAAAGACCTTTTGGATGGCCTGCGCCTCGCCGTCGGCCCGCAGGATAGCGGCTTTGGCATCGCCCTCGGCCGCCAGGATGGACGCCTGCCGCTGGCCTTCAGCCGTCAGGATGGCCGACTGCTTGGTGCCTTCGGCCGTCAGGATCGCGGCACGTCGATCCCGCTCCGCACGCATCTGCTTCTCCATGGAGTCCTGGATGGAGTGGGGCGGATCGATGGCCTTGAGCTCCACTCGGGAGACACGGATGCCCCAGCGGCCCGTTGCTTCGTCCAGGACGCCGCGGAGCTGGCCGTTGATCTGGTCGCGGGACGTGAGTGCTTCTTCGAGGTTCAGGCCACCCACAACGTTGCGCAGCGTGGTGGTGGTCAGCTGCTCGACCGCCTGGATGTAATTGGCGATCTCGTAGGTGGCAGCCCTGGGATCGGTGACCTGGAAGTAGACCACGGTGTCGATGGAAACCACCAGGTTGTCCTCAGTGATAACCGGCTGCGGAGGGAACGACACCACCTGTTCGCGGAGGTCGAGCAATGGCAGGAGCCGGTCCACAAACGGGATCAGGATGGTCAGCCCTGGGTTAAGCGTCCGCTGGTACTTACCCAGCCGTTCGACCACGCCTGCGCGGGCCTGCGGAATGATCCGCACCGACCGGACCAGCACGATAATCACAAACACGATCAGGACCACCAGCACAATGGCCAATGCAGTTCCTCCTGCGTTATCCATACATCTCCTTGTTCCCCATTTGTTCAGGCTGTATCAGGACTGGCCAAGTGCCTTCGGCGGCACTGACACCACCGCCGTGGCCCCATCGATGGCGGAAACTACAACTTTTTGGCCGGTGGGAAGGACGCCCCCTGCAGAACGGGCTGTCCAGATGTCCCCGCCGATCTTGACCAGGCCGCCGTCAGATGTCACCGGTTCCATCACCACGGCCTGCTCACCGATGAGCCGGTCAATGTTGGTGCGCTGCTCCGAGGGACCGTTCTTCAGGTGGGCCAGGGCCACGGGCCGGACAAAGGCAATCATGAGCAGGGACACCACACAGAAGACCACGATCTGGAGCCAGAGGTCGGCGCCTGCGAAGTCGGCGACCAGTGCGGCGAGGGTGCCACCGCCGAGCATGATGAAAAACAGGTCAAGCGTGATCATCTCGATCACTGCAAACGCCAGGAAGGCCGTGAGCCACAATGCCCACCAGTTTTCCCCGAGCCACTCGAACACGTTCTCCCCCTTCGCTACGGGGAGCACGAACGCGCGCACCCGCCAGTAACTTTGCTTCAATCTTAGTGCTGCCCCGCCCGCTGTGGGCGGGCTCACGCCAGTCGTGCAGGGATAGTAGCCAAGTCGTTACGTCATAGCGGGTTCCTTGGGCCGGAAAACCATCAGCCGGAAGTTCGCTTCGGCCTGGACCGGCTCGGGCATCGCGAGCAGCCGTTCAGACAGGTCCAACCGGTCAAGGTGGTGGCCCGCAGGGCCCATAAAGGCGAGGTCCGCGGCCTCCTGACGTGTCAGTGCCAGGGGAATATCAACGACGGTGCTTGTCTCGGCGTCGAAATGGCTCCCCATCGCTTCGGCAAGCCGGGCTTCCTTGCCTTCCTCGATACCAAGCATCGCGGTAGCGGCGGCGATGGCAGCAAGGTGCCCGTGCCGCGGGGTGACCACCACCAGCCGGCCACCCGGCCGCAGGACGCGGGCAAACTCGGCGGCATTGCGTGGCGCAAAGATGACTGTGATCGCGTCCACCGAGTTATCTGCCAGCGGCAGTGGCTGCCAGACATCGCACACCAGGTTCACGGCTTCGGGGTTGAGCCGCGCGGCGCGGCGCAGGGCAAATTTGGAAATGTCCAGGCCCAACGCAGCCACATGGCGGCGGTTCTGCGCCGCGGCCTGATCGAGCACCGCCCTGAGGTAATGTCCCGTTCCCGTCCCTGCGTCAAGGAGGGCGCTGCGCTCTTCAGGCAGGCAGGGCACGACGGCGGCTGCCACCGCAGCGGCGAGCGGCCGGTAATGCCCGGCGGACAGGAAGTCGGAGCGTGCCTGGACCATGTCCGCCGAATCGGCCTCGAAGGCAGTGCCCTTCCCGACCAGAAGGTTGAAGTAGCCCTGGCGGGCGGCGTCAAAGCTGTGCCCGTCGGGGCACAGCAGGTGGCCTTGGTCCGAAGAGGCGGCGGCACGGAGTTCCAGCGCATTGCGGCACACCGGGCACAACAGCGGAAGGTCAGTCGTGGAGGGCATGGGAACCATCCTATGGCTCCGGCATCAGGTTCTTCCCGGGATGGGAGGTGGTGCCGGGAGGTCAGCGTAGGCTGATGCCGGCCGGACCCGCGCCGAAACCGAGCCCCTGCTGGGCCTTGCCAATGCCTGGCTCTGCCCAGTGGGCGGCGTATTCGGCGTTGCTGCTCAGGGACCTGAGCTGGGCCCGGTCCACGTACAGCACACCGTTCAGGTGGTCAGTCTCATGCTGCATAATTCTGGCCTGCCAGCCGGAAAACTCCCGCTGCGTCCTTGCGCCATCCGGTGTCTGGAACTCAAGAAGCACGTTCTCATGCCGTGCCACCACGGCCTGGAGGCCGTTAAGGGAAAGGCAGCCCTCATAGAAGGATGCCAAGCCCGGACCCAGGGGCGTGTAGCGGGGATTCAGGACCGCAAGGAAATCCAGGGGACTCCGGTGACGGAGGGCAGCGGCCTCAGGATCGACGTCGAACTGGTCCTCGACGACGGCCAACTGCAGCGGTATGCCGAGTTGGGGCGCGGCCAGCCCCACGCCCGGAGCCTCATGCATCACCTGCCGCATGAGGGTTATCAGGCGCGCGAGCTGGTCGTCGGACAATTGCCCGTCAAACGCGGCGGCGCGTTGCCTAAGCGCAGGATGACCTGCCTGCACGATGGGCGGGAGCGTGCCTGCTTCGAGGATCCGCTCAACGGTGTCGCGGATATGCCCTGCGGTGTGTGCGGTTTCCGGCGCGCCTTCGTTCATGGGGAAAGCCTAGCGGCCGGGCGGCGGAGCATCCTTCGGCTCGGTGCGGCCAGTACGTCGTCGGTGTTTGGAAGTCAGCGATGAGGTGATTGTCAGCAAGGACAGCTACGACTCCTACTTCACGTAAGCCTGCAACGTCAGGTAAGACGACGCGGCGCCCGCGCTGGCTGCCTGCCCAGCTCCTGCATGGTGAACCGCCGGGCCACCCACCGGTTGACTGACGGGGTGGCAGCCGCCACGCTGATCCCCAGGTTTCGAAGGTCCAGCAAGGGCCGGGGCAGCGGCCGCCCCAACAGCATGTTGATCTCGGACTGCCGCTGAGCCAGCGTCGCGGCCCGTTGCCGGCTGGTTTGGAACTCCAAGAACCGCAGGTCCACCTGGTCCGGGTTCACGACACCCAGTGCCGCCTGGAGGAGGGGGGAGAGTGCCTGTGCGTCCAGCCAGCCAAGGTTCATGCCCTGGCCGCCGATGGGGCTGATCTCGTGGGCAGCATCGCCGAGCAAGAACACCCTTCCAGCAAGCATCCGCCGGGCCATGGTGGACCGGACGCTGAACGCGCTCATCATGGTGTTGGTGCCGACGTCAGGAAGAATCCCGGTACGCCCCAAGACCAGCTGTGCCAACTCACGCGGTGCGGCGTTACCGGCAGGCCTGGCCAGCCGCACCACCCAGCGCCGGACAGCGCCGGGCAGCGGAAAGGACTCCACAATTCCGCCCGGTTCAAGGAACAGGACCGCCCGTTCGCCGTAAAATCCGGAGTCCTGGAAATCGCCCATGAGGTAGTGGTCCGGATAAATCTTTCGGCGGACAGGCACAGCCAGGAGGTCACGCACCCGGGACCGCGCGCCGTCGGCCGCAACAACGAAGGAGGCTGTCCAGGTGGACTCCCGGCCGTTGCCTTCCCCGGCAGGTACGGCAGCGACGGTGACCCGGCCGCCGTCGTCCTTCACCCTCCTGACGTGCACGCCCCTGACCAAAGCGG
This sequence comes from Arthrobacter sp. SPT-J7, assembly GCF_059089965.1. Taxonomy (NCBI): domain Bacteria; kingdom Bacillati; phylum Actinomycetota; class Actinomycetes; order Micrococcales; family Micrococcaceae; genus Arthrobacter; species Arthrobacter sp. SPT-J7. Next base: position 16,963 of record NZ_JBNHFF010000030.1, on the reverse strand, counting down.
CGCTGTCCAGTTGGCGGACGCGCTCTTCCAGGAGGTGCTCGGTCCGGAACTGGGGCAGGGCCAGCACGAAGGGAAAAGCGTCCGAGACGCCGGCGAATGACATGGTGCCCACAGTCCTTCCGCCGCTGACTGCCAGCCCCTCCCGGATGTGTACCCCTTCCTGCGCCGCTGACGAAGCGATGCCGATCTGCTGCAAAGCCTCAAGGGCGGGGGGATGGATGCCGATGGCCCGTGAATGCTGGTTCCTGGTATGCCTCTGCTCCAGAACCTTGACGCTGACGCCGTCCTGAAGCAACAGGGCGGCAAGGTACAGGCCCACCGGGCCTCCGCCGATAATCAGAACATCTGTCTCCGCCCCCATGTCAGTTCCTGCGCAGGGCGAGAACCTGATGGAAGGTGGCGGTGGTTTCGGCGTTCCACCCAAGGGGAGCGAGGGCTGCCAATTCGGCCGGTGTGTAGCTCCTGCGGATGGACGTCAGGCCGTCCGCCCGGATGAAGGAACGGCGGAACGGCAGGGCGGCGGCGGAAAAGAGGGCGTAGGCGGCGAAGCTTCGCCTCAGGTCGTTGTGCAGGGCTTTTTTGTTGGTAAGGGCGGCTGAATCGGCGAGCAGCTGCTGGAGTTCGTCCGCCGAAAGGTGGTGCAGGACGTGGTTTGAAATGACGAAGTCGAAGCGCCTTCCTTCCCGGACAAGATCCGCGCTGTGCGCCTGCCGGAACTCCACGCCAGGCATGGGCGGCCGCCCCCGTGCGTAAGCGGCCGCGCGTGGATCGGGGTCTATTCCGGTGATTTGCAGCGGAAGTCTGTCACGACGGGCCCAGCCTGCCAGCGAATACGCGAGATCGCCCCCGCCGGAGCCGATGTCCAGCAGGGTGGCCGGACCGTTGTTCGCGGCCAGGCAGGGGCGGAGCTCCCTGACGTAGAGCCTCCGCCACCCGGCGAAAGCGCGGTTGACCACCCCGAACTGGCGGTACGTGTTCTGGAGGAGCCGGGTGTCACAGTCCGGCTGGTCCATGATTTCGACGGCGTCGACGGCGCGCTGCCGCATCAGCAGGTCCAAGGGCTCAGGGTACGGGTACTTCTGCCGCAGCGTGGCCCGGCACCTGGCCCGCAACCCCGGAGAGGGGAGCCTGGCGCAGTTTGGTGAACAGTGCCGTCTCCACGGTGAGCCCCGGACCGAAGGCCATGGAGCAGATGCGTTCGTCCCCATCCGCCGGGTCCTGTTCCAGGATGTGCTTAAGGACAAAAAGTACTGTGGCGCTGCTCATGTTGCCGTAGTTCCGTAGCGTTTCGCGCGCGGGCACCAGTTGCTCTTCGGTGAGGCCCAGGCGGGACTGGACTTTGTCCAAAATGCTCCGGCCGCCGGGGTGGATGGCCCAGTGCCGGATGGAGGTGTAGGGGAGTGCCTCCAGCTCCGGATCCCGGGCCAGGAGGGGCTTCAGGGCATCCACAATGTGGTCATCGATGATGTGCGGCACATAAGTCCCCAGCACCATTTCGAATCCGTGGTCGCCGATGTTCCACGCCATGGCGTCCTCGCCGACCGGCGTGAGGACTGTTTCGAAGTGGTCAAGCTGGAGCAGGGAGGATTCCGCCGACCCGCTGCGGGCAGTGACGACGGCGGCAGCCGCACCGTCGGCGAACAAGGCTGAGCCCATAATCGTATCCGGATTATTTGAGGTGCGGACGTGCAGGGAGCACAGCTCTGCGCACACCACCAGGACAACGGCCTGCGGATCGGCCTCACAGAACAGCTTTGCGGCGCGCAGCGCGGGGAAAGCTGCATAGCAGCCCATGAACCCCAGGTGGTAACGCTGGACAGCGGGATCCAGGCCCAGCTCCCGGACGATCTTGTAGTCAGGCCCCGGATTGAAGAACCCGGTGCAGGAGACCGTGATGAGGTGAGTTATGTCAAGTAGATCGAGCTCAGGGGCAGCGTTAACGGCGGAACGGGCGGCTTCCACAAAGAGCTTGGTTGCCTCGCGGCCGAAGATGTCGTTGCGGACCTTTGTGCTGGGGTTCAGCAGCAGGCTGGTCTCCGGATCGAAAAACTGCGGATTGTCGGAACGGTAAGCCCGGGTGAGTTCCTCCACGGCGGTGAAGCGCGTATCAATGGCAGCGGAGTCAAAGCAGGTTTTGACCAGCCGCGAGCCAAGCCTGGACAACCCGGGTTGGGCCGCAAACACGTCGCGGGCTTCTGTCTGAATCAGCATCGTTTGTGGGACTGCAGTTTCAAGTGATCGCACATAGACCGTCATTGACTCATTCTTAGCGAGCGCCCGGAATAAGACAATGCTGACCTGCGGATTCATCCCGATGCACCTGACGCCCGTCGGCTGCTGATGTGTGCTGGTTTCCCGCCCCATCCCAGGTCCTCCCGGAAACGCCGATAATCTACATTATGTAAAGCTACGGTCAGTAGGGGTCCGAGAGGTACGTATCTGATGGCCTTGGAAGAGCCTGCCTTAGCCTTCGCATTCGATGCAGTATGTGTGGCCGTTGCTTTCACGCGCTACCTGGGACCGGTGCCGGACGAGGAAACAGGAATAGCAGGTGAACTCATCGGCGGCCTGGGGAATCACCTGCACGATGAGCTCGTCGGAGATGATTTCGCCGCCAGGTGTCAGCCCTTCATCGAGGGCATCAGCCTCGTCCAGTTCGGTGACGACGCTGTGGGCATCAGGGGCGTTCGCAGACTGCAGATCCTCCAAGGAACGGTCCTGGGATTCCTTGACGTCGGAACGGACTTCGTCGTAGTCGGCTGCCATAGAGGTGCTTCTCGATTCCTTGTATTGCCTATTGCCTGGTTCTGACCACTTTGCAACGTTCACGCGCGCAAGGTTGTTCCCTCGTTTTTCGCCGGGCTTGAGGATACGTCGAGCCAGCCGTCGCCAGTCTGCTGCTATTGCTGAGTCTCGCCCTCAGACGCGTCAGAGGGTCAACCTACTGCTGTTTGTTGCCGCCCCCAGTGGGGTCACGGGAAGACTAGTGATGTGAACGGCGTCGGCGACCACATCTCGTGTGCTGGCGCCACGCGCGTAGGAGCCCCGTTGCACTGCTGCGCCGGTCCCCCGGCTCAGGACCTGGAACAGCAGGAACTCGACAGTGTTGAACTCGCCCTGTTCCTCGAGCACCGGCCGGAGGTGGTCCAGCAGCGCCATCACCACCTCGAAGGCGCCCCGGGGCCTTCCAGTTATCGGGTCTGCCAACTCCCCCTCCAGCCCGTAGCGGCTGGCCTGCCAGGAGGCGAGTTGCAGTTGGATGGCCGAACTCGGGACTGGACTGACGCCGTCGCGCCACTGCCGTGCTGCGGTTTCCGCCAACCCGCGGACCAGGGCCGCCAGCAGGACGGTATCGTCGGCAAACAGGCACACGTCGGCGACCCGGACCTCTACGGTCGGGTGCTTGTGACTGAGTCGTGCGTCCAAGTACAGGTTGGCTTTGTCCAAGGGCACGCCGGAGCTGAGGATCTGCCCGATCTCACGGTGGTACGCAGCAGCAGAGCCGTATATTCCAGCCGCTCCGGTGGTGGGCCACCGGCTCCATGCCTGCCAGCGGTAACTCGCGTAACCTGAGTCCACCCCGTTCCAGTACGGTGAATTGGCGCTGATGGCCAGCAGGACGGGCAACCAGATCCGGATACGGTCCAAGATGGCGACGCCTTCTTCTTCCGACTCGATCTCCACGTGCACATGGCAGCCTCCGGTCAGCTGTTCAACAGCGGTAAGCCCGAACCTTTCCATCAGCTGGGCACATCGTTCACCCGGGGCAATGGTGGACTCGACCGGCAGCGCCGAAGTTGCCAGCGCAACCGCCCGCGCTCCTGCCCGCCTGGCCGCAAAATCGGCGCTCTTCCGCCCGGCGCTGATGTCATGGGCCAGTTCGGCGAGGGAGAACCGCGGCAAGGTACAAGTTTCAATCTGTTCCTGCTTCATCTCACTGGTTAAGCGGGGAAAGTCGCTGAGCTGCTCAAGGACTTCGCCCAGCGGCAGCGGCTTCCCGCTCTCGCCGTCGACAATCAGGAACTCCTCCTCGACTCCTATCCTGCGCGTCATCCCAACCCGCCAAGGACGAGAAGATCCCCCGCGTGCTCCCACTCGACCACTGGGACACCGCCCTTCTTCCAGATAATGTAAGCCACTTAGCTCCTCGGCATAGGTCCGCGGTTGCTTGCTCAACCCCGCCTCATTTTCACACACGAATTTGTGCGGAAGGCGTGCCGTAGTATCACGAGACGAGGCGTGCGCGTGGAGTTCGTCAAAGAACTACTCGTCTTTACCGGCGAGGACTCCCCCATGGCCAACCTCATGCTCTCCGTCATGGGCGCCTTCGCCGAAATCGAGCGGTCCCTCTTCAGGGAACGCCAGCGGGAAGGCATCGCCCTCGCCCAGCAAGGCGTCTACAAGGGGCGGAAAAAGTAGAGTTTGTGAGACGCCGGCAGCGGTGCGGGCTGTCCCTTGTAGGTTCAAGGCGAACGTCTAACGAAACGAATTGGAGTGTCTCCACAGGCTCCCGCGGATGTTGTCTTCGCTGGCTCCGAACAGCCCTCCCTGCGAATGCACTCCCGTGACAAAATAGGCGTTACCCATCACCGCATCTGCGCTTGCGCTCGCGCAAAGGACCGAAGATGAAGAGAGAGCTGAAGGACGCCGCGAACGCGGTCGAGGACGCATCGAACTCTAGGGCTCTTGTGTTTGCCGCCAGGGCAGGTTTTGCCGTCAGCGGCCTGCTGCACCTGCTGATCGGGTTCGTCGCCATCCAGTTGGCACTAGGCAAGGCCGGACAGGCGGATCAGGCCGGTGCAGTCGCCCAACTCGCCGCCCAGCCGCAGGGTCTTTTGCTGCTGTGGGCCGGATTCGCCGCCTGCGTGGCTCTGGTGCTCTGGCAAGCCAGCAACGCCGTGTTCGATTACGGTCAGCTGGAGGCCAGGAAGAAGGTCGGCAAGAAGCTTTCCGCAGCCGGCAAGGCTGTGGTGTTCGCCGTCATGGCGCTGACTTTCGCTGCCTCCGCGAGCGGAAACAGCAAGAACAGCGGACAGTCCACGAGCGATTTCACGCTTTCGATCATGAAGGCGCCCGGGGGCTCGGTCCTGCTGATCGTCATCGGGGCCGGGATCGCCGTCGCCGGCCTTGTCTTCGTGGTCCTTGGAGTCAAAGGATCGTTCAAGAAGGATCTGCGGCTGCCGTCCTCGGGCGCCGGCAGGGCTGTCGTGACCGGGCTGGGAGTGGTTGGCTACGTGGCCGAGGGTGTCGCACTGTTTCTGGTGGGCTTGCTGTTCATCATCGCCACCGCCAACGCCCGCCCTCAGGAGTCCACTGGCATGGATGGCGGATTGAAGGCGCTGCGAGAGCAGCCGTACGGGGTTTACATGCTGACCGCCGTCGGCGCCGGTCTGATCTGTTACGGGCTCTACCTGATGGTGAAGGCGAAGTTCGCGCGGATGTGAGCTCCCCGCCCACGCGACCAGCCAAGAGCGCGCCGCCAGGCAGCCGCTTCTCGCCTTCTGCCTGAGATCCGCTACAGGAATGCATAAGGTGGCACCATGAGCGATCCTCGATTCCGGCCCTGTGAAGTGGCGGCGCCATCTGGCCGTCGGTTTCTGCTAGCACCAATTTGGCAGACTCTGCTGGGTTCTTGAGTACCCCCACGGAGGCCGCGGTCCTAACATGACCGTATGGACACACCAGCTGGTCCTCACGTTGTCCGTGCAGGCGAGGGCGACGTCACTGGAGAATCTGGATTTTTGGACCGGTACCTTCTTGAGAGCGCAGCTTCCTCGGGCAGGGTTGCGCTGGTCGAACACGTGCTCGGCCCAAAGATGCTGGCCGCACCCATGCACCGGCACAGCCGCGAAGATGAGTACACGTTCGTGCTGACCGGCACACTCGGGGTGATCGAGGAGGGCACCGAAATTACTGCCACGGCGGGCGATTTGGTTTCGAAACCGCGGGGACGCTGGCACACGTTCTGGAATGCCGGCGACGACGAGCTCCGCGTGCTTGAGATCATTGTTCCGGGCGGCATCGAGGCGCTGTTCCGCCGGCTCGCCGAGCCGGGCGGGGAATACTCCCCCGAGACACTTCCATCCCTCGCAGCCGAGTACGGTGCAGAGGTTGACTTCGAGGCAACCATGCCGCTGGTCGAGAGGCACGGGCTGGTGGCCTAGGGCAGGGCCTCTAAGTGACGTGGTCGCTGGTCGTTCGAGCCCATGTTCTCCACACACTGTACGGGTGCCGTTCTACCTCGCCCCTGTGAACCCGCCCCAATTTGTGGTGGGATTGCGTCATCGGAGACTACGCGGGTAGCAGGAGGAAGATCATGAGCGATCCCGGAACTGAAGGACAGCCCCTCGGCGAGCCCAAGGAATCTGAAACGGACAACCCGAACGCCACGCCCGAGAAGGACCACCCCATCACGGAAGATCCTGACGGCTCCCCCGTTGAGAACCCCTCGGGAGGCTGAAGCCGCGCCGGCGGGGACCAGGGCGCCGTTATCGGGCATAACGACCGGGTTCAGAAACGGCACCGAAACGGTAAAAAAAGGGCCGCCAACTGGCCCCGGATTTACTGGCGCCTGACCCGGATGCGGTGTGCTTTACGGTTCCGCCCCAGAATCGGCAACCCGCGTTTTGGGGCCTGGCCCTCCCTATTCTTGAGCTGTCCAACCGCACCACACCACCCCCCTTGGATGGCATCAATGAACTCCTCCTCTGGCTCACGGCGCTCCTGGCGGCCGTCGGGCTGGGCACCGTGTCGCCGGGACCCGCCTCGGCAGCCACCTCGTATTGCGGTCTCGAATAGGGATCTCAGGCTAAATCCGCGCCCGAGATGAGCACCGCTTCAGTCACCAACGTCCGGACAGGGCGGCAATCCTGCTTCGACCGGATGGTGGTTGACCTCAACGGCCCCGTAACGGGCTACACGGTCCGGTACGTTCCGGCGATGCGGGTCCGTGAACAACTCGGTACCACCCCTGGAATCAGTTGAATACGTGGTCAGCTGTGAAGGCTCGTCGCTCGACACAGATACTGCGTCCGACTCCGATCCGTGTAGCTTACCGCGCCGCTCTTACACTAATGTGAAGGTTCAGAGGAATCTGGTAAGCGACCGAAGGAGCGGGCATGCGCATAGGCGAACTCGAACAAAAATCCGGAGTGCCGGCTCGGATGCTCCGTTACTACGAGGAGCAGGGCCTGGTGACACCGCGCCGCCTCGACAACGGTTACCGGGAGTATGACGAATACCTTGTGGACCGCGTGGCGAAAATCCGCGGGCTTATCGACTCGGGTATCCCGACCAGGATCATCGGCAACATCCTGCCGTGCCTGAACCAGCCCCAGACCGTCGTCGTCGACGACGCTGACCCGGAACTCCTGGAAATGCTGCGGCAGGAGCGGGACCGGATGACGCACAAGATCGACGTCCTTTCGCAGAACCGGGATGCCATCACCCGCTACGTCCAGGCACTGGAGACCGCCGGCAGCAAGAGCGGCACTCGCGAACGACAGCCGGCGTAGCAGCAGGCGCACGATTTGACCTTGTCACTAGTGAGAAGGTTGCACTATGGGTAGGTGACTTCCTCCTCATCTCCAAAAATGATCCTCGGCCTGCAGCTCGGTAACGGGTACGGCGCCCACGGGTCGGCCTGGCGCGCCGCGGGCGTAGATCCGGCCAATTACGCCGACTTCGACGCGCAGGTGCGCTACGCCCAGGCCGCCGAACGGGGCAAGTTCGCGTTCCTGTTCCTGCCCGACTTCCTGGCCTACAAAGCAGATGGCGTGCAGGAGGCGCCCATGCTCACCCTGGAACCCATGCTGACCCTGGCAGCCATAGCCCGCGCGACCGAGCGCATCGGTCTCGTAGCGACCGGCTCGACGACCTTCAACGAGCCCTACAACCTCGCTCGCCAGTTCAAGGCCCTGGATGTGATGAGTCATGGCCGGGCCGGATGGAACGCTGTGACGACCAGCGACCCTGCGTCCGCCGCGAACTTCGGGCAGGAGATCGCGCCCCGGCCGCAGCGTTACCAGCGGGCGCACGAGACCATCCAGATCACACAAGCTCTCTGGGGTAGCTGGCAGCAGGATGCCTGGATCAGGGACACGACGAACGCTCGGTTCATCGATCCGGAAAAGATCGAGGCCATCAACCTGCAGGGCAAATATGTCGCGTCTCGCGGACCGCTGCCCATACCGCCGTCGGAGCAGGGCCAACCTGTGGTCTTCTCGGCCGGTGGAGGGGCGAACGGCCTCGAGATCGCCGGTCGGTACGCCAGCGCCGTCATCGGCGCCGTATTCACCATCGAGGACGCGCGCGCCCAGCGCGAAGCCGTCCGGGATGCAGCGCGTAAGGCCGGACGCCAGCCTGACGAGGTGAAATTCATCGCCGGAGTGATGCCAGCCATCGCCGCCACCAAACGGGCGGCACTGGACCGCCGCGTAGCCCTCGGCGACCAAGCCGCCCCCGCCCTCGTTCCCTATCTCGGCTCCATGCTGGGATTGGCTCTCGATGCGAGCCAGATCGACGAGCCACTCAGGCCCGCCCAGCTGGCAGCAGCCCGACCCAGCCCTTTCGATCCCCGCTCCCCACGGGCACTGGAGGTCGCCCGCGAAGGATGGACGCTCCGCGACATTCTCGCCCACGGGGTCATCGACTACCACCCCACCCCTGTAGGCCCGGCGTCGGTGACCGCGGACCACATGCAGGAATGGTTCGAGGCAGGCGCCTGCGACGGCTTCTGGGTGTCCATCGACGTCTACGAGGGCGGTATCGACACCTTCGTCGACCAGGTTGTTCCCCTGCTTCAGGAGCGCGGCCTCTTCCACGACGACTACGAAGGCACCACCCTCCGTGATCACCTCGGCGCCCCAGCCCAGTACGGCCTGGACGCTCGACTCGCGGATAACGCCGAATGACGACAACCACCGACAACCCCAGCCACATCATTGACCAGGGTATCTTCCGTGGCACCGTGGGACGTTACGCGTCAGGCATCACGATCATCACCGGTCACGATGACCAAGGACCAACCGGGTCCACCTGCCAGTCGTTCTACAGTGTCTGGCCTGGCTCGACTGCACAATCTGGGCCGAACACGACGCCGGCGACCACCAAATCGTGCCCGGACGCGTTATCGAACTAGGTACAGCAGGCAACCATCCTGGTCCCCTGCTGTACTACCAAGGCCAATACCGGGCCCTCCACGAGCTCGACCCTGCCTGATGCGTGTGTAGGTCGTTGTATCGGTGGGTCGCTTACCTTCGTCCTCGTCCGGTATATGACACCCCTGATTTGACCTTCACACTAATGGCAACGTTGATGATGGAAGGACAGATATCGCACTAGGGAGACACATGAAGATCGGAATCATCGGCGCGGGCTCGATCGGCTCGACCATCGCCCGGCGGCTCAGCCGTCACGGACATGACGTATCGATCGCCAACTCACGCGGCCCGGAGACGATCGCTGCCGCAGCCTTGAGCACCGGCGCGCGAGCCGTCACGGCTTCCGAAGCGGCCACTGACGTCGACGTCCTCATCGTCTCGGTCCCGATGAACCGCAACGAGGACATCGCCGCCCACGTCCGGCGCGCACCCGAGGCCGCCGTCGTCATCGACACGTCCAACTACTATCCGGCCCGCGACGGCATCGTCACCGCCTTTTTCGAGGGGCAACCCGAAAGCATCTGGTTGACCGAACTGTTCGGCCGCCCCGTCACGAAAGCCTGGAACGCCATCACATCCCAGTCCTTCGACGCCAAGGCCACCGAGGCCGGGGCTGCAGGCCGGGTCGCCATCCCGGTGGCAGCCGATGACGATGATCAGCGGAACCTTGCGATGTCCCTGGTCGAGCAGACCGGCTTCGACGCTGTCGACGCCGGAGTCCTCGCCGAATCCTGGCGGCAGCAGCCCGGCGCTCCCGTTTACTGCACGGATCGTAGACGCGAAGAGATGCCAGCCTTCCTGGCAGCCGCTGAGAAAGAGCGCGTCCCCCAGCGCCGGGATCTGGCCATGGACGCCATCGGCGGGTACATCGATGCCGGCGGCAAACCGGACGGCAAGTTCCTCGTCGCCATCAACCGTGCCTGCTACAGCTGACGCTACGTCCCCACAACTCCCCCAACGCACCAACGCGCACCTACTGATGCGCGCTCACACGCAAGCCAGGATGAATACCGAATGACTTCTCACGAAGCAACCGCAACACAAGAGACCGGCGGTAACAGATCACGGTCCGACAGTGCAGGCCCGGCGCAGAAACCATCATGGGCGGGAGTGGCCTCGCTGAGCGTGGGTGTCTTCGCCCTCGTGATGGCCGAATTCCTGCCGGCGAGTCTTCTTTCCCGGGTTGCCGCGGATCTGGGAGTGACAGAGGGTGTGGCCGGTCAGTCCGTCGCCATCACCGCCATCGTCGCAGCCATTTCCGGCATCACCATCCCTGTCGTGCTCTCGCGTATGGACCGCCGGCACCTGATGATCATCCTTTCGGCGCTTGCAGTCGTATCGGACGTGCTGGTGGCGATCGCGCCGACCTACCCGATCCTTCTGGCCGCCCGCGTCCTGCTCGGCATCGCGATCGGCGGGTTTTGGGCGCTGGCGATCTCCATCACAGCGCGCCTGGTTCCGGCACCGAAACTCGGTCTGGGTCTGACGATCGTGAACGTGGGCGTGACCCTGGCTACCGTCGCCGCCGTCCCGCTCGGCACGTTGCTCGGTGAAATCTGGGGTTGGCGTGCAGTGTTCGCTCTGGCCGCGGGCGTCGGCATCATCGCCATGGTCATCCAGTTCATCGCCCTGCCCTCGATGCTGACCGGCCCCTCAAGCGGACTCCGGCCTCTCATTCAGACACTGCGCTCCCGCATGGTGCTGCTCTGCCTGTTCACCATGGCTCTGATGGGTGCCGGTCACTTCGCCGGCTTCACTTACATCCGTCCTGCAGCGACCGAGGTCGGCGGACTCGATCCCGAGCAGCTCGCTGTCCTGCTCCTGGTGTACGGCCTGGGCATTGTGGGCGGCAACCTGGTCGCCGGACCTCTCGCTGACCGCACCCTGCGTATTGCGACTCTGGTCTTCCCGCTCGTCCTCGGCCTCGCGATGATCGCCTTCGTTTACATGGGCAGCAGCACCGTTCTGCTCTTCGTCGCAGCCGCGCTCTGGGGAGCCGGCTTCGGTGCCCTGCCGACGGTCATCTCGACCTGGCTCGCCCGAGCCGAGCCAAGCCGCCTTGAAAGCATCGGCGGACTCCAGACAGGTGTGTTCCAGGTCGCGGTCGCCCTCGGCGCGTTCCTCGGCGGGCTCCTCGTCGACGGTGCCGGCGTACAGACCGCCCTGGTCCTCGGCGGCCTCGCCTCCGTGCTCGGCGCCCTGATCCTGGTGGCAGTCAAACCCCCGAAGCTGGCATAACCACCGAGCCATTCTGTGGGAGTCAACCGCTTATGAGTAAAGACACGCACCTCGCCCCTGTTGCAGGAGCGAGGCATCTACCCTACTGACTACGAGCGCGCCACCGTCGGCGACCACCTCGGAGTCCCAGCCCAGCACGGCATCGACCCGCGCATCGCAGGCGACAACGGATAACCCCACACACCTTCCACACCCATCCGAGGACCCAAAGTCCTTGCCAGGACCATCACCCGCTCAGGAGAGCCCCATGCCGGCACCCAGCCCAACCGAATCCACCCATAAAACCGCTCCCCCCGGGCCAGCTGTCAACGCCCCCGCAGTAACCTCCAACGACCGGCTGGCCCCCGGTAGCGCGATGATCATCGGGCTGCTGATGGTCTCGGCCTTCGTCGTCCTGCTCAACGAGATGATGCTCGGCGTTGCCCTGCCAACGCTAATCAGTGACCTGAACATCACCCCGACGACCGGTCAATGGGTAACCACGGGGTACCTGCTGACCCTGGCCGTGCTCATCCCGGCCACAGGGTTCGTGCTGCGCAGGTTCACCACCCGTGCGATCTTCCTGACGTCCATGACCCTGTTCCTGATCGGCACGATCATCGCTGTCATCGCTCCCGGGTTCGGTGTCCTCTTCACCGGCCGGATTATCCAGGCAATCGGTACTGCAGTCTTCGTGCCCCTGCTGATCACCACGACCATGCGCCTGGTCCCGGTCTCACGCCGCGGCCGCATGATGGCCATCGTCACGGCGGTCCCCGCCATCGCGCCGGCCGTCGGCCCCGCGGTCTCCGGAGTGATTCTGTCCCAGCTTTCCTGGCGGTGGCTGTTCATCCTCATGCTGCCGATAGTCGTCGCGACACTAATCCTTGGCGCAGCAAAGCTTAGGAACGTCACAGTCCCCGAGCGGGCAACCCTGGACGTGCTCTCCTTGCTGCTGTCCATCGTCGGCTTCGGCGGATTGGTCTTCGGGCTGGCATCCATCGGAGAGTCAGTCTCCGGCCACGCACCCGTCGACCCCTACATTCCCATCCTCGTTGGCCTGGTCGGCGTGGGAGCGTTCGTCTTCCGTCAGGTCTGGCTGCAGCGCCACCGAGATCCGATTCTGGACATGCGGATCTTCACGACGCGCTCCTATGTCCTGCCCATCATCGTGATGACCTTCCTCCCGATGATGGGCTTCGCCATCACCGTCGTCTTGCCCCTGATCCTGGCCGGCGTCCTCGGACTGAACACCCTGCAGATGGGCCTGTTCCTCTTCCCCGGCGGAGCAATGATCGCAATCGTCTCCGCACTTGGCGGACGTATCTACGACAAGGTTGGACCAAAACCCCTGGCGATTCCCGGCTCCATCCTGTGGGTGGCGTCCATCTGGTTCCTGACCACCATCAACGAGAACACCAGCATCTGGCTGGCCCTGGGCGTCTACCTGATCCTCACCGGAGCACAGGCACTGATGTGGGCCCCAATGACCACCTCAGCCCTCAGCTCCCTGCCCACCGAGCTCTACGCCCACGGCACGGCCGCGCTCTCCACCATCCAGCAACTCGCCGGCGCAGCCGGAACCGCCATCCTCATCTCCGCTTACACCATCGGAGCCAACGCGTCCCACACCGGAGCGCTCAGCCTCGCTCAAAGCACCGACGCCGGCCGGACGGCCTTTACCGTCGCGGCGATCCTCGCCCTCGGAGCAGTCATCGGCACCCTATTCGTCAGCAAAGCCCCTCCTACGACTAACAACTAGGAGCCTGGTTCGTTCGCGCTATCCGATCGATGCCCCGATGGCGCCTGACCGCGTCGTCGGGGAGTGTCCGGGTGGCGAGGTAGAGGCATTTCAGGGCCGCTTGCTCGGTGGGGAAGTGGCCCCGGGCCCTGATGGCGCGCCGGTAGGGGGCGTTGAGGAGTTCGATGGCGTTGGTGCTGCAGATGACCCGCCGGATTTCGACGTCGCGTAGCGGAAGGTGTTGCGGATCAGGTGCACGATGCAGGTTTGGACCACCGCCAGGGACCAGACCGTGGTGATGGCCTCGGGCAGGCCCTTGAGCCCGTCGCAGACCGTGATGCAGACGTCCTCGACGCCGCGGTTCTTGATCTCGGTCAGCACCGAGAGCCAGAACTTGGCCCCTTCGCCGCCATCCCCTGCCCACAGCCCCAGGATGTCGCGTTCACCGTTGACGCTGACACCGATCGCGACGTAGACCGGCCGGTTCGTGACCTGCCCGTCCCTGACCTTGACGTGAATAGCGTCGATGAACACCACCGGGTAGACCCGGTCCAGCGGCCGGTTCTGCCACTCGGTCATCTCCCCGATGACCTTCTCAGTGATCCGCGAGATCGTGTCCTTGGAGACCCTGGCGCCAAACACCTCGGCGAAGTGCGCCGCAATCTCGCCGGTCGTGAGCCCTTTCGCGCTCAGTGACAACACAATCTCGTCAACACCGGTAAGCCGACGCTGCCGCTTTTTCACGATCTGCGGATCGAACGTCGCACCGGTGTCCCGCGGCACGTCGATCTCCACGGGCCCGATCTCGGTCAGCACGGTCTTCGTGCGGGTGCCGTTGCGGGAATTCCCACTCCCGCGCCCGGACACGTCATGCTTTTCGTAGCCGAGGTGTTCGTCCATTTCCGCTTCCAGAGCGGTCTCCAGGACATTCTTCGTCAGCCGGTTCAACAGCCCGTCCGGACCGACGAGATCGATGCCCTGCTCCCTGGCTTGGGCTAGGAGCTGCTGCGCTACCTCTTGCTGATCCACATCAGTCGCCATGGGATCCATGGTTCCGCTCATGATCAGTCCTCCCCCGCCAGGCAACACCCGGCGTGTCAGGCCAACCGCGGATCCACCGTTATTCAGACAGTCCCGTTGATTGTCATTGGGGTCAGGTCTTTCGCCGTCGGGTGGCTTAGCGGGGTGGGGCTGCTCGGAGGTGTGGGCTGACCTGGCCTAGGATGCCGGCTAAGCGTCTCGGAAATCCTAATGATTTGGGGGATGGGGTGGTGAAGAGTACTCCAGTCGGGGGTGGTGGAGGTGTCGCTAATGGCCGCAGGTGAGCGGTAATTCGACAGGCTTCACCGTGCGTCCCATTCCTCATTCATCAGGCTTGGGAGATTGCGGTTCTTGCAACTGTGGCCGCTTGTGGTTCGTGGCGGGAGTCAGTCGTCGCTGACGGAGATGGTGACGGTGATGTTGCCGCGGGTGGCGTTCGAGTAGGGGCACACCTGGTGTGCGGCGTCCGCGAGAGACTGTGCTTGGTCGTGGTCCATTTCTGGGATGACGACCTCGAGGTCGACGGCCAGCACGAATCCGCCCTGTGCATCGGGCCCGATGTGGACCCGGCTTCCGACAGTGCTGTGCGGGATCGCCACTTTCCGGGTCCGGGCGACCAGTTGAAGTGCGGAATGGAAGCATGCCGCGTACCCCGCTGCGAACAGTTCTTCCGGGTTGGCCCCGCCGCCGGCGCCGCCCATTTCCTTCGGGGTTGTCAGGGCCATGTCGAGCGTTCCTGTGGTGGTAGCAACATGGCCGTTTCGGCCGGCGCCTGTGGCGAGAGCTTCAGCGGTGTAGATGGTGTTCATGATGAGACCTTTCAGAAGATGGGTGAGTCCGGTGGGGGTGTGCTTGGGAAATTCGTGATGACACAGGCCGGTCGAGGGTCACCCCACGCGGGCGCACTCTTGAGCCTCCTCGAGGCTCGTCGCCCGACCGTTTTCCTCGCTCAGGAAGTTGCCGCGCTGGCGGTCAGGCGGGGATCGAGTCCGAGCTGTTCGGGGAGGCCGAGGTGGTCGCGCAGGGTGGAGCCCTGGTAGTCGTCGGGCCGGAGGCCACGGCTGCGCAGGATCGGTACGACGTGGTCGACGAAGTCGTCGAACCCGTCGTGGAGGTCGTCGATGACGATCGTGAAACCGTCGGTAACGCCTGCTGCCATCCATTCCTGGAACATGTCCGCGACCTGCTCGGCAGTTCCGACGACTCCTGGATTCGGGTCGAGGACTCCGTGGCCGAGGATCTCCCGTGGGGTTCGGCCCTGGCTTGCGAGCCGGTGTGCGAGGGCCTCCTGCTGATTCCCAGAACGTGCGCGTAGTCCTTGGACCTGCGTAACCGTCAGTGGCTTGTCACGATCGGCGGCGTTTAGACCCAGGCCGAGCATTCTGGAGAGTTGAGCCAGCCTTTGTTCGATACCGGCAGCTTCTTCCAGTGCCATGCGCCGTTCGACGGCTTCCTGCTGTGTTGCGCCGAGCCCGAAGCCGACGAAGGAGAGATACTTCACCTCGTCGGCGTCGCGGCCGACGGTCTCGGCTACGGAGCGAATCATGTCCCGCTGAGAGCGGGCGTCAGCCATGGAGTAGGGGTTGCCGATGATCCCGTTGGCATACATGCCTGCAGCCTGGATGCCGGCGCCACTGGCGAACGGCATAAAGATCACCGGCTGGCCCTGCTCCGACGGCGGGATCTGCAGTGGTCCACGGGAGCCGACCTGACGACCCTGCAGGTTGATCGGCTGGATGTGGGATGTGTCAGCGAACCGCCCGGTGACCTTGTCCGGGGCGCCGGCCTCCCTCCCCCAGCTCGCCCACAAAGCCTGCGTGACCTGGATGACCTCGTGCAGCCGCCCGTACTTTTCTTCGCGTGATGGCACGGGACGTCCGTAGTTGGCGAAGGCTTCCGGTTCATAGCTGGGAATGAGGTTCCATCCGGCGCGGCCGTGGCTCATCACATCCAGTGCCCGGAGCTGGCGTGCGATGCCGTACGGCTCATTGAACGAGGTGGACATGGACGGGACCAAGCCGACCTTCTTAGTCGCGTAAGCCATGGCGGCCATCAGCATGACCGGGTCAATCGACACGATGGGCGGCCCCGACTCCAAGTCGCCCCAGATGAAGACGCGGTCGGGGTAGAAGAGGTAGTCCAGCCCGCCGCGCTCAGCGGTCTGTGCAGCACGCACGTGAGGCTCGAGGTCGGTGTAGGCGTTGGGGGCAGCCCAGGGCATCCGCCACGCCCCCGGGTGAGCCCCATACGTTGTCCCCAACACCGTTCCGAGCAGCATCGGATTGTTGTTCATGGCCGTCCTTCTCTTATGGCTGGATCTGACCCCAAAGTCAAAAGGTCACGCAGGAAAATAATACGGAGATACTCTCCGTTTTGCAAGGCGTTGGTCGTCAGATGTCCGTTGCTCAGGGCAGAAATTTGCTCGACGAGCGTTGCGTGTCCCTAGGCGGCACTGAGGTCCGCCGTGATGTCGGCGTCCCGGAGGTCGACGCCCATCATCTTCTGCCCCTCTGCGCGCAGCCGCTCGGCGGTCGCCTTGCCGATCCCCGATGCCGCACCGGTAATCATTTTCGTCCTGGTCATGATGCTCTTCTTGTGGTCAAGGTCTGGTTATCAGGGTCTTGCTATTGATGCTTGGGCATGCGGCCGCCGAGTGCAGGACTGTGGATCGGTAAATGAAGCACCTTCTCCACGAAGGCGCGGGTACCGCCCGACTGCCGGCAGCCAAACTCGACCATCTCGGCTATCTCCGCCATGCCGGCCTTTGCCGGCGCTTTCGCTAAGGGTTGGGAATCATCCAGCC
>NZ_JBNHFF010000029.1:0-22747 GCF_059089965.1 Arthrobacter sp. SPT-J7 | reverse complement strand
GGCTCGAGAGCATTCTCCTGGACTACTTTTCCGAGAACTCGCTCCCGGCCGAGCCGACCGGATTCATCGGTGACTCCGATTACGACGCCTTCTTCCGGGCTGGCATCGCCACCGGTGGACTTTTTGCCGGAGACGTCGGCACAAAAACCTCCGAACAAGTACAAAAATTCGGCGGGACCCTCAACCAGGACCACGACCCGTGCTACCACAGAAGCTGTGACAACATCGAGAACATCAACCAAGAGCTGCTGACAGAGATGGGCGGGGCGATGGGCTACGCCACCCTTGCCTACGCCATGACCCAGATGTGACCGGGGAGTCAGCCCAAACCAGCCGGAAAAGCGGCAACCAAAGATATGGGCGGGGGTCTATTCATTCAACACCACCGCCATTGCTGCAACGCCGTCATCAGCCAGTCCCAAAGAACCCGGGTTCACATCCTCAACAATCCACCGTCCAGAGCCGCTCACCCACCCGGGTAGCAGAGGAACCACACCAGCAACGTCGACCAAAGAAGGATCCAGGGACAGTCCGCTGCCAAGCGCTTTGAGAACGGCCTCCTTACGCGTCCACAGAACAGTCTGGAATAGAGCCCGCTGAGAGGCCGGAACCTCCTGGAGGTATTCGCGCTCACGGGCCGTCATCGCCACAGCCTCGAATCCCTCGAAGTTCGCTGACGCAAAAGATTCCAGATCTACCCCGACCCCACTAACATGCTCATCCACCACGGCCGCCAGCAGACACCAGTCACCGGACCTGCTCAAGCTTGCCTGGACCCAAGGCCCGTGCGCACCGGCCCGGTAGCGGGGCGCCCCATGGACCGTGTCTCTACCCCGGCAATTCCGGCAGACATAATGAGCATGAAGGGACCCGGGGTCCACCCCCGCCACCTCGGCCGCATGAAACCGCAATGCCAGCCGCCCAGCCAAGAACCTGTCCCGTTGTGTGGTGGAGCCGAACGTGCCGGCCAGCTGCCTTTCTGCGCCATCCAGAGTATGCAGCTGTTCAAGGTCGATATCCGACAGCTTCACAGCCGCCAGCACGGGCTTGCCACTACCCATCTCTGATGACCCTCCCACTCGGCCTCCGCAAAAAGTAGGCATTAACTACAGGCTCCGGTTGACCTCCTGAATGTAGGCAAAGCCTATACCCCGGCTGCCATTACCTGAGGCGATCACCTAGCGGCTAAATCCACCCACAGCTGGCCCCAGGAGCGGCTTCGGCGGTTAAAGCTTTTCCTAGTGTCCTTGCTCCAAGCTCCAAGGAGCCGGCAGGCGTGTACTACAACGGAAAGCAGGCAGGGCAGTGGGTGACGACGCGATGAACATGTTTCGCGGGGCGAACGCTGCCAAGACCCGGCACCACCGGCTGAGCCGTCGGGCCTCACGTCCGGCGCGTTTCATTAGCGCACTCGCACTCGTGGTCATGGCCACAACCACCAATTGCGCACCAGCGCCCGCACCCTTACCCATCGTCCCGGCCGCTCCGAAGGTATCAGTCCCAGCACCGGCCCGTGCTGCGACGGTAAAGGCAGCCGCTCCGGCCTCTTCGCCCGCACCAAGGCTTCCTGCGCCAGCAGCCACCGGCGCGCCTGGCCCCGTGACAAACGTCATTGAACTCGAGGGCCGGATCAACAGCATCATCGAGGCAAACAACCACTACCAGCTGGGGGTAGCCTTGATCGACATCGAAGACGGCGCCCTTCACCAGTACGGGGTCCGGGAAAAATTCGTGGCAGCCAGCACAGGAAAGGTACTGGCCGCAGCTGCGTACTACCACTTTGCCGAAACTGGTCAGCTATCCCTGACCGCCCCACTTGGCGGCTTGACCGCTGGTCTCCAGATCCAACAAATGATCCAGCAAAGCAACAATGAGTCCTGGGCGCTGATCGATCAAGCCATCGGACACCATCGGCTCCATGCTTACGCAGCCTCGATCGGGATTGACTACAACAGGACTTACAACACGCTCTCCCCGGCAGAAACGGCCAGGACGCTGGCTCTCCTTCACGATGGAAAGCTGCTCAACGGGGCTCATACCGCCCAGCTGCTCTCCTACATGCAGCACACCAACTACGAGACACTGATTCCCGCTGCTGTGCCGCCCGGAATAACCGTGTTCCACAAATACGGGATGCTCAATGGGAACCTTCACGACGCGAGCATCCTGGTCCAAAACGGTCACGGGTACGTTTTTGTGGTGTACACGCTGGGTGTGCGGGACCGGCCGACATTCCGGAACGCGCTGACGTCATTCAACAACTTACCCGCGCCGTTGTGTCCGCCCTGTTCTAAGTTGAATTCCTGCTTGTAACGCCCACTTCAGGACCTCACGAATATGGCCCCGCCAGCCATTGCAAAGGCTTCTTGTAGTACAAGCTAGATACTTGTAGAATAAGAAGGCGGGCGAAGGAGCCCAGCACCGCCCAAAGGAGAACCCGTGAGTCCCGTAGATCTGATCCGCCACGTCAAACTGTCCACCGCCCGGCTCCCCCTGGCTGTTCCCATCAGTGACGCCAAAGTCTTCACGGGCAGGCAGAAGCCCATGACTGAGGTAATCTTCCTCTTCGCCGAGATCACTACGGAACTGGGGCACGCCGGCGTCGGCTTCAGCTATTCCAAGCGCGCCGGTGGGCCGGCACAGTACGCGCACGCCAAGGAAGTGGCCGAGGGCATCATCGGCGAGGACCCCAACGACATCGCGAAGATCTACACGAAACTGCTGTGGGCAGGCGCCTCGGTGGGCCGGTCCGGCGTCGCCACCCAGGCCCTCGCCGCGATCGACATCGCCCTCTACGACCTCAAGGCCAAACGCGCCGGCCTGCCGCTGGCCAAGCTCCTGGGCTCCTACCGCGACTCCGTGCAGACCTACAACACCTCCGGCGGCTTCCTCAACGCCACCCTTGAAGAAGTGAAGGCCCGCGCCACTCAGTCCCTTGAGGAGGGCATCGGTGGCATCAAGATCAAGGTGGGCCTCCCGGACAGCAGGGAGGACCTGCGCCGCGTCGCCGGCATCCGTGAGCACATCGGCTGGAACGTCCCCCTTATGGTGGACGCCAACCAGCAGTGGGACCGCGCCACAGCGCTGCGGATGGGGCGCCAGCTCGAAGAGTTCAACCTCATTTGGATTGAAGAGCCCCTGGATGCCTACGACTTCGAGGGCCATGCGCACCTTGCCCAGGTCCTCGACACCCCCATCGCCACTGGCGAAATGCTCGCCTCCGTGGCCGAGCACAAGGGCCTCATTAACGCCAACAGCTGCGACATCATCCAGCCGGACGCACCCCGGGTTGGCGGTATCACGCAGTTCCTGCGCCTGGCGGCGCTTGCGGACGAGCGCGGGCTGGGCCTGGCCCCGCACTTCGCCATGGAAATCCACCTGCACCTGGCCGCGGCGTACCCGCGCGAGCCCTGGGTTGAACACTTCGACTGGCTTGACCCGCTGTTCAACGAACGCCTCGAAACCAAGAACGGCCGGATGATCATTCCGGACCGCCCCGGCCTGGGCATCACGCTGAGCGACCAGGCACGTGCCTGGACCACCGAGTCAGTGGAGTTCGGCGCGTAACCTTGTTGCCATGAGCCGGAACCTCACCGCGGACCTCGCCGCGGACCTTCGCACCCGCATCGTCGACGGCGTCATCCAGCCAGGTGAGAAGCTCCCCAGCGAAAACACCCTCATCAGCGACTTCGGCGTGAGCCGTACCGTAGTGCGCGCCGCGCTGACCAGGCTCCAGGCCGAGGGGCTGGTTGAAACAGAACGCGGGCGCGGCAGCTTCGCCCTCACCCCGCCGTCGGACGGGCCCCAGGCAGCACCCGGGGCCCGTCCCGTCGCAACCATGGAGGACCGGCTCCACCTGCTCGAATTCCGGATGGGCGTGGAAGCAGAGGCCGCCGCGCTGGCCGCACGGAACCACACCGAGCGGCAGCTTCGGGCTGTTACGGCGGCGCTGGATGAGTTCACCGCTAGCGCCGGGCATCCGGCGCATGCCATGAAGTCCGATTTCGAGTTCCACCGGGCCGTGGCTGCGGCGTCGGGCAACCCCTACTACTCCGACTGCCTGGCTGCCCTAAGCCAAACCATGATCGCGATGCCGCGGATCCGGCTGATGACCGACGCGGAACCCTACGCGCGCGACCACTTCGACCAAGTAGTCCAGGAGCACCGTTCCATCTCGGACGCCATCGCGGACGGCGACGAGGCCGCCGCGGCGGCTGCCATGCGCAGCCACCTGGCCAACTCCCGACGCCGGTTCAAGGCTTCCGCGCGGCCGTAGCTCCCGTACTGCGGTCACGTCCGTAAAAACAAAAAAGCCCCGGTCTATTGACCGGGGCTTTTCATTTGCGTGCGCGAGGGGGGATTTGAACCCCCACACCCTTTCGGATACTGGCACCTGAAGCCAGCGCGTCTGCCGTTCCGCCACTCGCGCGCAACTTCCTTCACAAAATTCCGTCCGGTTTCCCGAACCGCAACCCTGTAAAAGCAGCGAGATCAAGCATAACGGACATTGGCCCGAAAATACCAATTGGGGCATGGGGCACTTCCAACCGCGCCCAAACGGTGGTCAGGACCAGAACAACAACAAGGCCAGACCGCGGGCCACCACGCGTCACCGCCAGTTCGAAACTGAACTTTTGGCAGCGCCCGGCCGTTTTGGATTAAGGTCATTCACAGGCCCGCCCAGTAGTATCTGATGTAGGAGTGGCTGCTGCATGCAGGCACACCTGCGGCTTGAGAACACCACTGCAAGTGAACTTACGGAACGAAAACTGCCCCGCAGCCGGGGGGAAAGGAGAAGAACCATGGGTCTGCTGGACAAAGTCGAGCGCGGCATCGAAAAGGCCGTCCGGGGCGTCTTCTCCACCGGCTCCCGCGCCCAGGTTGAACCCGTAGAAATCGCCAGCAGGCTGCGCCGGGAAGTGGACCACAAGTCCATTACCGTCGCCGCAGGACGTACCCTGGTGCCCAACGTTTTTGATGTCCAGCTCAGCGAGGATGACTTCAAGCGCGCCCAGGAATGGGGTACTCCGCTGGCCGAAGAACTCTGCGATGTTGTCATTAACCACGTCCGCAGCCAGGGCTACACCCTGCAAGGTTCGGTGCGGATTTCCTTCCGCCGTGATGCCGAACTGCGCGCCGGCGACTTCGAGATTGTCTCCTCCACGGAGAAATCCAAGGGTGCCCCCGGTGGCCCTCCGCCCCGGCCCAACTTGCCCGCCGCTCCCAGCCGCCAGCCGGTCCGCCTGCAGCCGGTCCTTGATATAGACGGCCAGCGGTACTCACTCAACGCCCCGTCCATTGTGCTGGGCAGGTCTTCCGAGGCCGACATCCTGGTCGAGGACACCGGCGTCTCCCGCCGCCACCTCGAAATCCGAACGGCCAATGGTGTCACCAGCGCAGTGGACATGGGCTCCACCAACGGGAGTTATGTGAACGGGCACAAAGTTTCCGGAAGCACCGAACTCACTGACGGCTCCACCATCACCATGGGACGGACAAAGATCATCTTCCGCCTGCTTCCTGCCAGCCCTGGCGGCCACGCATGAGTGAACTGACCATCACCGCCCTGCGGTTCGGTTTCCTGCTGCTGCTCTGGGTGCTGATCTTCAGCATCGTCTCCACCATGCGCCGCGACCTCATGGTGGGCCGCAAGGCAGCCGCCGGCGCCCCAACGGCACGGCAGGTCCGAAAAAATCCCGAACTGGCCGAGCAGCCGCCGCCGCCCGTGAAGCAGCAGGCACGGCAGCTGGTGGTTGTCGAAGGCCCGCTCAAGGGACGGACACTTCCGTTGGCCGCGAGTCCCATCCTCCTGGGCCGTGCCCAGGAGGCCACCCTGGTCCTGGAGGACGACTACGCCTCCGGCCGTCATGCCAGGTTGTTTCCGCAGGGCAGCCGCTGGTTCATTGAGGACCTGGGATCGACTAACGGCACTTACCTGGCTGACCAGCAGCTGACCCGTGCCCTGCCCGTTGAGCTTGGCGTACCCGTGAGAATCGGCAAGACGGTCATTGAATTGAGGCCATAGCCGTGGCCGCCCCGGAACGCCCCGCACCCGACCCCAAGCCGGTGGAGCGGCCCCTCATCATGCGCTTCTCGGCGAAGTCCGACGTCGGCAAAATCCGCTCCAAAAATGACGATTCAGCATACGCAGGGCGCCATCTGGCCGTAGTCGCCGACGGCATGGGCGGGCACGCGGGCGGCGACGTCGCATCGGCCGCCACTGTCCTGGACATGATCCACCTGGACCGGGGCGATTACACCGGCGATGCGGCCACCACGCTGGCCGATGAGATCCAGACCGCAAACTCCCTGCTGTCCGAGCTTGTGCATGTCAACCCCAAGCTGGCCGGGATGGGTACCACCGTTACGGCGCTCCTGCTCGCCGAGGGGAAGCTGCACTTTGCGCACATCGGTGATTCCCGGGCGTACCGCCTGCGGGACGGCGTGTTTGAGCAGGTCAGTGTCGACCACACATTTGTGCAGCGGTTGATCGACGAAGGGCGGCTCCGGCCTGAGGAAGCCGAAACCCACCCACACAAAAACGTCCTGATGCGTGTTCTGGGTGACGTGGATGCCAGCCCTGAGCTGGATCTGGAAAGCCTGGACGTGGAACCGGGCGAACGCTGGCTCCTCTGCTCGGACGGCCTCAACTATGTAGCCGGGCACGCCGTTGAACGCACTGTCCGCGAAACCAAGGATCTCCGCGAATGTGTGGAGACGCTTGTGGACCTAACCCTCGAGGCCGGCTCCCCGGACAACGTCACCGTTGTTATGGTGGAAATTGTCGAAGAAACGCCCGACGACGTCAGTACCGCCGCCGTCGACGTCGTTCCGTCTCACGAGGTCACCAAAGCCGCTGCCGTGGCGAGTGCGGGCTCTTCGGCAGCCACAGCACCGGATGCGGCAGGCAGCCCGAAGCCCGCCGCCGGCAACCCAACAGAAACTCCTGCCGCCAATTCGCCAAAGGGCTCCGATGCCGGCAGGGATCCGGAGGAACCTGCACCGGCCAACAACAGCGGCAATACGGATTCCCCGGGAGCGGGAGCCACGGATCCGCACCTCGGCGAGCACCTTTCCGCCGAAGTCCTCCGCGACGAACTGGCCTCGCGCCCGCATGAACTGGTGGGAGCAGCCGCAGCAGCAGCGGAGTCCGGTTCCATTCCCACCATCGCCGGCCGCACCGTTGCACGGCGGGCAGCCACCCTCCTCACCCACAAGGCCGAACCACCGGCCGCTGACACGGATGACATCGCGGTACCCCTCAAGCCACGACGCTGGCTGACCTGGTCCATTGCCGCGTCCGTACTGGTTCTCCTGGCCATTGGGCTCGGGTTTGGGTACGCCTGGACCCAAACCCGTTACTACGTGGGTGAGTTCGATTCCCGTGTCGCCATCTTCAACGGGGTATCCCAGCGACTGGGTCCCATCCAACTCTCCAGCCTCGAGGCCGTCACCGAAATCCGGATGGATTCCCTTCCGCCGTTCTCGCAGCAGCGGGTCCGCCAGACGGTACCTGCCCAGGACCTCTACGACGCGCAGCGCATTGTGAAAAACCTCGAACTGACCGGCAGCACCTCGCCTGAAGAAGAGTGCGTGCCGCCGTCGGCTTCATCCGGGGCTTCAGCGTCCCCGGGAACGCCCGCCACTCCAACCGACACCGCCTCACCTGCACCGGTGCCTGACCCTTCGGCCGCCCCTGCGAGCCCGTCCCCCACACCCAGTCCCACAGTCACCTGCGAGGTGGGCCAATGAGCCAGCTCAGTATCACACCCAAACCCCGCCGCAACGTGGAACTTGCGTTGCTCCTGCTGGCCCTTGCGGTCGGCATTGGGGCCAACATGCTGGTGGGGGTGGACCAGGAGAAGGCGTTCGACTCGGACTTCTGGTTCCAGTCGAGCCTGCTCGCCCTGGCTGCCTTGGTGTTCCACGGCGTGCTTCGGTTCCGCGCCAAATATGCTGATCCGGTAATACTCCCCCTGGTGGTGGCCCTGAACGGCATTGGCCTGGCCATGATCCATCGGCTGGACGCGCCAGGAGACGACACCGGCAACAACCAGCTCCGATGGACCCTGATCGCCATGGCTGTCGCCATCGCCGTCATCTGGTTCCTCAAGGACCACCGCATCCTCCGCAGATTCACGTTTATCTCGCTGGCAGCCAGCGCCCTGCTGCTGGTGCTGCCTCTGATTCCCGGCATCAGTGCAGGGGAAATCCTCGGTGCCCGCGTCTGGATCCGGCTAGGACCCATGACGTTCCAACCGGGTGAAGTCGCCAAGATCACCCTCGCTATATTCTTCGCCGGGTATCTTTCCTCGAACCGTGACCTGATCCTGCTGGCGGGGCGCAAGATCGGTCCGATGCAGTTTCCGCGGTTCAAGGACATGGGCCCCATGATCACGGCCTGGCTGGTCAGCATCGGTGTGCTTATCTTCCAGCGCGACCTCGGCTCCTCCGTGCTCTTCTTCGGCCTCTTCATCGTCATGATCTACGTGGCTACCAGCCGCATCAGCTGGGTGGTGATCGGCCTGGCCCTTATCCTGGGCGGCGGATTTGCGGCGTCACGGGTCTTTTCCCACGTGGAACTGCGCATCAGCGGCTGGCTGAACGCCTTCACTCCGGAGGTCTACGGCCGTGCTCCGGGTGGAAGCCACCAGATCGTGCAGGGCCTCTTCGGCATGGCCAACGGCGGCCTCGTAGGGACCGGCCTGGGCCAGGGCCGACCGGACCTGGTTCCGTTCGCCAACAGCGACATGATCATCGCCTCCCTCGGCGAAGAACTAGGCCTGATCGGACTCTTTGCCATCGTCCTGATGTATCTGCTGCTCTTCACCCGCGGCTTCCGGGCTGCCCTGGGCACCCGCGATGCTTTCGGCAAACTGCTCGCCTGCGGCCTGTCCTTCGCCGTTGCGCTGCAGTGCTTCGTGGTCATCGGCGGTGTCACCCGGCTCATTCCGCTGACCGGACTGACCACGCCGTTCCTGGCCGCCGGCGGTTCCTCGCTGCTGGCCAACTGGATCATCGTGGGCCTGCTCCTGATGATTTCCCATACCGCCCGCGGCCCGGTGGACACCACGCCGCTGCAGCCTGCAAAGGGCACAGAATCCATGGGCATTGATACTCCTACCGAGGCGGTGAAGCACCTGTGAACCAGGCAATACGGCATTCATGGGTAGCGGCGATTGCCATGTTCGCACTCATCTTCGGTGCCATCAGCTACGTCCAGGTCATCGGGGCCGAAGAGCTCGAGGCCAATCCTTGGAACCAGCGCGCCATCCTGCAGGACTACTGCAATGACCGCGGTGCCATCGTTGTGGCCGGATCACCGGTGGCGGAGTCAGTTGAGAGCGGTTCGGAAACCTGCGCTTTCCAGCGGACCTACACGCAGCCGGAGCTGTACGCGGGAATCACCGGGTACTTCTCCCAGAACTACGGGGCCACCGGTCTTGAGCAGGCGATGGGCGAGCAGCTGGCAGGCAACTCTGACCAACTGTTCCTGGAACGGGTGGGCCAGCTTTTCCTGGGCAACCAGCCCAAGGGTGCGTCGGTGGAGCTCACCATCGATCCGCAGATCCAGCAGCTCGCCTACGACCTCATCCCGGAAGGCCAGCGCGGGTCCATTGTGGTCACCAACCCCAAGACCGGCGCAATCCTGGCCATGGTGTCAAAGCCCTCCTACGACCCCAACCTGATCGCCACCCAGAACCCCACTGAAGAGTCGGCGAACATCAACGAACTCGTCAAGGTCCCCGGCATCAACCTGAACCCGAACGTCAGCGGACCCACCGGCGAACTGCTTGCCCCTGGTTCTGTCTTCAAAATCGTGGACACCGCCGCGGCGCTTGCATCAGGCAAGTACAACAAGGACAGCGAGCTTCCCAACCCCGCTGAAATGCCCTTCGACGGCATCCAGTACAAGCTTCCCAACTACGCCGGCGGCAACTGCTACACCCGGGACACGGCGGACTTCGCCTTCGCCCTGCAGCAATCCTGCAACACACCGTTCGCCAGCATTGCGCTGGATCTGGGGCGGGACGCCATCGCCGAGCAGGCCAGGAAATTCGGCTTCGGCGAGGACCTGGGCGACCAGTTGAAGCTCGGCTACGCCCAGGGCGACGGCTTCCCCGACGACCTTGATGCGCCGGGACTCGCCCAGTCCGCCATCGGGCAGCGGGACGTCCGGGCCACGCCCCTGCAGGTGGCCATGATGACCGCGGCCATCGCGAATGACGGAGTACAAATGAGGCCTAACCTGATCAAGGCCCTGCGTTCCCCGGACCTTCGCGTCATCGACGAACCGCAGCCGGAACAGCTGCGCACATCAACCACCCCCGAGATCGCCAACCAGATCACGGAATGGATGACCAGTGCGGTCAGCCAGGGCATCGCCAACAGGGCAGCCGTTCCAGGAGTCCAGGTGGCAGGCAAAACGGGAACTGCAGAGCTGGGCAATGGCGTGAACAACTCCTGGTTCACGGGTTTTGCCCCGGCAAACAACCCGCAGGTGGGTGTCACGATCGTCATGGAGGGCGTGGACATCACCACCGGCGCACAGCTAACCAGTCCGAATGCGAAGAGAATTTTTGAGGCGGTGTTGAATAAGTGAGGCCTACAACCGGAATCACCCTCGGCGGCAGATTCCAGCTGACCACGCGGATCGCTATCGGCGGCATGGGCGAAGTCTGGAAAGCCAAAGACCTCGTCCTGGGCCGCATCGTCGCCATCAAGGTGTTGAAGGAGGAATACACGGGGGACCCCGGCTTCCTTCAGCGCTTCCGCGCAGAGGCCCGCCACACTGCCCTGCTCAACCATGTGGGCATCGCCAATGTCTTCGACTACGGCGAGGAAGAGGGATCCGCCTACCTGGTCATGGAACTGGTCCCCGGCCAGCCGCTGAGCAGCATCATCGAACATGAGCAGGTGCTGTCCCCGGACCGGACCCTGTCCATCATCGCGCAGACAGCCCGTGCCCTCGCCGTTGCCCACGCCCAGGGATTGGTGCACCGCGACGTCAAGCCCGGCAACCTCCTGATTACTCCTGATGGACGGGTGAAGGTCACGGACTTCGGCATCGCCCGCCTTGCGGATCAGGTGCCTCTCACCCAGACGGGCCAGGTGATGGGCACAGCCCAGTACCTGGCACCCGAGCAGGCCACAGGCCAGACGGCCACCGGTTCGTCGGATATCTACTCCCTGGGTGTCATCGGCTACGAGTGCCTCTCCGGGCACCGGCCCTTCTCCGGGGAATCCCAGATCGCCATCGCCCTTGCCCAGGTCAACGATGCACCGCCGCCACTGCCGGAGTCGCTTCCCACACCCGTGCGGGCCCTCTTGATGTCCATGCTTGCCAAGGATCCCAAGGACCGGCCGGCGAACGCCATCAAGCTGGCAGAAGCAGCTGAGGCCATCCGGAACGGAGATGTCAGCGCCGCCCGCGCCGCCGTCCCGGGCATGCTCCTCTTCGACGCTGACACCGGCCCCATCACGGCCCCCGTGGATACGGCAGCCGCCCCCACCGGCGTCATCGGAGCCCAGCGGGACACATCCCCCACTGCGACGTCTGCGTTGCCGGTGCTCGGTGCCGGTGCTGCCGGCGCCGCGGCGGGAATGGCCGGTGCCGCAGGCTCGTCGGCCGGGGATGGTGATGAGCCGCAGGGAACCCTCGCCCGCGCAAATGCCCTCGCCGCCGAGCGGAATTGGGTTCCGGAAGAAACAACATACGACGACGAGCCCGCCGATGAGCCGCGGCGCAAAGGCCGCAGCCCCTGGACCTGGCCCTTGATCGCCCTGGTACTGCTGCTCCTGTTCGCCCTGATTGGGTTCCTCGTGAACCAGCTCGGAATCTTCTCACCGTCCGGCAGTCCTTCGTCCAGTGCCACGTCGACCAGTGCGCCCGCCACGTCGGCGACCCCGACACAAACAACGCAGTCGGCCACGCCCACCCAGACCCGTGCCACGCCCACGATTACCACGCCCCCCGCGCCTGAGACCGTAAACATCATTCCTGAGGCTTACCTGGGGAAGGACTACCGGACGGTTCAGTCGCAGCTTTCCGCCCTGAACCTGGACGTCAGCGTGCAGCCGCAGGTTGACGCGAATTCAGCACCCAACTCAGTTATTGGCTTGTCGCGGTCCGGCCAAGTGGAAGTCGGTTCGCCGGTGACCATTACCTATGCCGTAGCACCGCCCGCCCCCACCACAGCCTCTCCGCCGCCGGCGCCGACACAGGCACCCACGACCCCCTCCGCGGCAGCACCGACAGCACAGTCACCCCTCCCGAATTGCGCCGACGGCCAGCTGCCCGGCCTGCCTCCTACCTGCCAGCCGTAACCGCCAGGACAGCCAATGAACGAGTCAGCGCGCACACCGTTGCACCGGGAGGACAGCCTCCCGGTGGATAGCCAGCGTGTCTTGAGCGGACGGTACGAGCTGGGCAACCTCATTGGCCGGGGAGGGATGGCGGACGTGCACCGGGGCCTTGACACCCGGCTGGGACGCACCGTGGCCATCAAACTGCTGCGCGCCGACCTTGCACGTGATCCCCAGTTCCAGGCGCGCTTCAAGCGCGAAGCCCAGGCAGTGGCTGCGCTGAACCACCCGTCCATTGTGGCTATTTACGATACGGGCGAGCACCTCGTCCACGACGGTTCGGATGACAACGTCCGGGTGCCGTACATCGTGATGGAGTACGTTGAGGGCAAGACCATCCGGGATCTCATCCGGGCCAACGACGTCACCATCGCCCAAGCGATCGATTACTGCCTAGGCGTACTCGGAGCCCTGGACTACAGCCACAAAGCCGGGATTGTGCACCGGGACATCAAACCGGCCAACGTGATGTACTGCCAAGGCAGCGACTCAGTGAAAGTCATGGATTTCGGCATCGCCCGGGCCATTGCGGACTCCTCGGCCACCATGACCCAGACGCAGGCCGTGGTGGGCACTGCACAGTACCTCTCACCGGAGCAGGCACGCGGCGAAACAGTGGATGCGCGCAGCGACCTCTACTCCGCCGCCTGCCTCCTGTACGAAATGCTGACCTCGCGCCCGCCCTTCGTCGGTGACAGCCCCGTGTCGGTGGCCTACCAGCACGTGCGAGAAATTCCGGCGCCGGCCAGCAGCCTGAACCCGGAAATTTCTCCTGCACTGGACACGGTGCTTGCCAAGGCCCTGCAGAAGAACCGCGATGACAGGTTCCAGGACGCCGCCGCTTTCCAGCGTGCCCTGCGGGCAGCCAGGGCAGGTATTCCTGTGGCGGCAGCATCCCCCTCGGAAGCGCCCACCGATCCCAACGACCACGTCCCAACCTCCTCCTCTGCCCCCGCCACCGAAGCGTTCGCGGTAACGGGCGCCAGCTTCCTGGATGACGCGCCTACGGGACGGCTGGCTGCCACCAACGCATTGGCGGACGACGGCGGCCGGCCCAGTGCCGATGCTTACGAACGTTCCACACGGGATGAATTGCCCCTCGGCCTGCCTCCGGAACGCGAGCGGACCGCGCGTCAGAAGTCCCGCCGTCGTGCATGGATCACCACCCTGGTGATCTTCACCGTCCTGGTCCTTGCCGGTGGCGGACTGTGGCTGTACAGCATTCTGAACCGTCCGGCACCGCCGCCGCCAAAGGTTTCGATTCCGGCGGTCGCCACGATGGCTGAGTCTGCTGCACTGCAGGAGCTCTACGGCGCGGACCTTGAGCCCAGGATCGTGCGCTCACAACATGACACGGTACCCAAGGGCATCGCCATCGGCACGGATCCGGCGTCCGGCGTGGCAGTCGATCCTGGCGCCCAGGTGGTCCTGAACATTTCCGACGGGCCCAGCGCCGTCAAAATTCCGGACAGCCTGCCGGGTAAAACAGAAGCGGCCGCCCGGGACATGCTGCGCCAAATCGGGCTGGTGGGCGCTCCCTCAACCACCACCGCCAATAGCGCCACCGTCCCGGCCGGCATCGTGATTACCACCAGCCCCGCCCCAGGACAAAGCGTGGGTGTGGGCTCCAGCGTTGAGCTGGTGGTGTCCACGGGCAAGGTGGCAGTCCCCGAACTCCGCGGACGGACCCGGGAAGAAGCAGAAGCAGCCCTGAAGGAACTGGGACTTGTACCTGCTGTGGTTGAGGAGGAGAACGCGCAGGTGGAACCAGGCAGGGTCACGGATCAGAGCGACGCCGTTAATGCCGCCGTGGAGCAAGGTAGGACTGTCACCATCGTGGTTGCCAAGGCCCCGCCTCCGCCGCCATCACCTACCGCTACGCCAACACCCACCCCAACTCCGACGCCGACCCAGACGTCCCGCAGGAGGGACTAAGCCCTTCCTCTTCGGCGTGGCCTGTACGGGTCAGCGCTGGAAGAGATTCCGCTGGACGGGTCAGTGCTGGATGAGCGGACTTAGCTTGGCTGCCCGCGCGGCCGCACCCTTCATGCCCAGGGATTCGAGCCAGTTGCCCAGCATCTGGTAGCCGCCCTCGGTCAGCACCGATTCCGGGTGGAACTGCACACCGCACAGGGGTGCGGTCCGGTGCCGAAGCCCCATCACCACGCCTGTTGCGGTTTCCGCGGTCACTTCGAGGACGTCGGGAAGCGTGTCCCGCACCGCAGCAAGGGAGTGGTAACGGGTGGCCGTGACAGGGGAGGGGAGTCCCGAGAAAACGCTGGTTCCGATGTGCTCCACCAGCGAAGTCTTCCCGTGCATAAGTTCCGGGGCATGCGTCACTTTGCCCCCGAACGCCTCCGCCAGCGCCTGGTGACCCAGGCACACACCGAACATGGGCACGCTGTTCTCGCCGCACCATTTGATGAGTTCGATGCAGACACCGGCCTCAGCCGGGTTGCCAGGGCCGGGAGAAATCAACACGCCGTCGCGGGTTCCGGCCAGTTCTGTGGCCTCTGCCAGGGTGACGTCGTCGTTGCGGACCACTGTGGTCTCGGCGCCGAGCTCCTGGAGGTAGCCCACAAGGGTGTAGACGAAGCTGTCGTAGTTATCCACCACGAGGATCTTGGTTGTGGTCATGGCTGGCTTACGGAACCAATCGTTGAGTCGGTGAACTGGGTGTACTCGGACATCCAGGGGAAAAGGAACTGAACCATCAATACCAGTGCCGCGGCAATGAGCACCAGCGAGGCGGCGACCCGCAGCCACAAAGGCCCGGGAAGATGGCGGAAAATCCAGCCGTACATGCTCAGTCCCTCCCCGTCGCTGCAGCAACCTGGGTTGCGATCTCAGCAGGCGGACCGACTGATGAGGGGCGCCAGCTGTCCAGCAGCGCATAGGCAATAATGCGTTCTTCCGCCCCGAAACGGGGGTTGCAGCTGGTCATGGTGAGTAAGCTTTCCGTGGGGGTGGCGCCCGGAAGAGTAGGCACAGGCTCGAGGACGTCCGTGCGCGACGGCATCACGATCTGGTTATTGCGGAAGACATAAACGTAGTATCCGTCCTTTGTCTGGACGTAGATCTTGTCCCCGGGAACCAGGGTGTGGATATTGTCCAGGACCGCTCCGTGCGTCTGCCGGTGCCCGGCAACAGCGAAATTGCCTACAGCTCCCGGCATGGCGGTGTTCGTGTAATGCCCCAACCCAAGCGTGTCCAGGACGTCGCTGGTGGTTCCCTGGACGATCGGCCGGGTGTAGCTCACACCGAAGCGCGGGATGTACATGATCCCGATGGTGCCGGCGTGGCCGGGGGCTGCCGATACGACAGGGGGACCAAAATCTTCAGGGGCTGACGGGGCATCCGGGGCGGCAGGAGCCGCAGCCCCAAGGTCCTGGGCAAACTCCTTAATCACTTCGCTCTGCTTGGCGTCAGACTCCACATTGGTCCACCAGAGCTGCCAGGCGACAAAAAGCAGGAGGATGATCCCGGCTGTAATGAGCAACTCACCCACAACCAGGATGGCCCCGCGCAGAACGTCGACGCCGGCAGCCGGCGCAGCGGCGGGCCTCGCCTTCTCCTGCAGTACCACGGGTTCTCCTCCGGTCGGTTGCGATGGGCACTGGTGACCCATGACTACGGCTAGAATTGGCTGCTAGTAGGAATCCAGATTTGACCAAGATCGCGCAGACCGCTGGCAACTATCTTCTTGCAGGATATCAAGCCTGGAACGCCGAGCTTGCCTCAGCCCGCCAAGGAGAACCCGTGCCCGAGTCAAAGCCTCGCAAGAAGACCGCCAGCACCCCCCAGCAGGCTTCGTCGCAGTCCTACAAGCCCAACCCCATCTGGTTCAAGCCGGTCATGTTCGGCCTGATGATCATCGGCCTCTTCTGGATCATCACGTTCTACATCAGCGAAGGCCAACTGCCGGTTGCGGCATGGGAATCGTGGAATATCGTGGCCGGCTTCGGCATCGCAATCATCGGCTTCCTCATGACCACCAGGTGGCGCTCATAGTTCCTAACGGCGGTCCAGCCGTCGGCATAACGGTTAGCGGCGGTCCAGCCGCGGGCGTGCCGGCCAACGGCGCTGCAGTCGTCGGCAAGGACGGCCTCGCCCGGCCGGCGTGGGCTTCCACTGACCCGCTCCTGCGGGACTATTACGACAATGAGTGGGGGCTCCCTGTCACCGATGAGCAGGGGCTCTACGAGCGCATTTGCTTGGAGGGTTTTCAAGCAGGGCTGTCCTGGGCCACCATCCTCCGCAAGCGCCCTGCCTTCCGGGCCGCCTTTGCGGGCTTCAACCCTGATGCGGTAGCCCTGTTTACCGAGGCGGACGTCGATCGGCTACTGCAGGACCCCGGCATTGTCCGGAACAGGTTGAAAATCCGTTCGGCTGTAACAAATGCACAGGCCACACTCGCGCTGCGCCAGGAAGGCGGCCTCGTGAACTTTGTCTGGCAGTTCAAGCCAACCGACACGCCCCGGCCTGCAGTCCACACCGATATCCCCACCCAATCGGCAGAGTCGGTTGCCCTCTCCAAGGCACTGCGGAAGAAGGGATTTTCCTTCGTCGGTCCCACCACCATGTTTGCCCTCATGGAGGCCATCGGCATGGTGGATACCCATCTGTTGGACAGCCACCGCCGTGGATCCTCAGGAGTCTGGCCAGGGCCCAGCGCCTAGCTCCTGCGTTTTCCCCAACTGTTGGGAAAGTTATCCACATTGTTGAAAACCTGCGGACACCCGCAGAAAGCCGGTGCCAGGACCGCCAAGCGGCGGGAACGGGCCAATCATGCCAATCGGATGCAGTTATTAACAGTGTGGAAGACCTGTGGATAACCAGCCCCTGCGCATCACGGGATGTTCTAACGGTCTTGGCGGACGGGGTGATGGCTGGTGATGGAGACACGGTTGAAGGCATTCATGGTGATTGCCAGCCAACTGACGATCGAGAACTCCTCTGCCGTGAGGTGCTGACGGGCGAACGCTTCCTCGTGGGCCTGGGCCCGGTGGTCCGGCAACTCTGTGATGCTTTCGGCCAATGCAAGGGCAGCCCGCTCCTTGTCGGTGAAGAGGGCTGTCTCGCGCCACGCTTGAAGCACCGCCAGGCGCTGTCCGCGCTCGCCCGCCTTGAGGGCGTCCCTTACATGCAGGTCCAGGCAGTAAGCGCAGCCGTTGAGCTGTGATATCCGGACGTGCAGGAGCTCCACTGTCTTCCCGTCCAGTCCCGCCGCCTCTGCCGCCTCCCGCACTTTGAGCCCAAGCCCGTTAAGTGCCCGCCAGAGGGCAGGATGTTGCTTGTCGAGGAAGGTGTGCTGGGTGGCGGCGCTCAAGAGGTTCTCCTGGTCAGACGGCAATGGCGGGCCCAGGGGTGGCACGCGACCCGCATTGAAGCTGCGGGTTGGCACCTAGCTTTACACAATCACGTCAGCAAAGTTGTCCACTTACCAACACTGCGATACCCACAAGTTATCCACAGATGTGGATACTATCGAAGCTGTAGGCAGGGCATGACTCCTTTGGCACCGCAATGCAGGCAATTACGCCAGCGCGATTACACCGCTGTCACTTATTAACATTGTGCAAAAGGCTGTTGAAAGACGCTGTTGAAAGTCCCGGAGGCTGCCGGTGCGCGCAGTCTTCCACTGCTTTATCCACAGCCAGCTGCCTTTTGGGGTGTTTGTCCACTTAAGCACAGCGGTATCCCCAAGGGTTATCCACAGATGTGGATTGCGCGGCGCGGTGTTTCCCCCAACTGGCGCGGGCTGGCGGGAAAACTGCTTTCCGGCACTGAACTACAGGCGTGTAAGTTACCAACACTGTGGATAAGCCCTGTGGATAAGAAAAGGCCCCTACGTTGGTCACGTCGGGGCCTTCTTGAGAACGGGACGGCGTCAGTCCTTCCGGCCGCACGCCTCGGGGTTACATGGAGATTTTCACCCAGCTGGCAAGGGCCAGCAGTACCAGGACCGCCACCAAGCCTGCTGCCTGGAAAATGCCCTGCCGCCGTCCGCGGGGAGTGTAGGCAAGGACGGCCGCGCAAAGGGCACCCGTTATCAGGCCTCCCAGGTGGGCCTGCCATGCGATCTGGGGGATGAGGAATCCAATCACGCCGTTGATGGCAATCAGCACCCACAGCTGGCGGGTGTCCCCGCCGCGGTGCCGCTGCACCAGCAGCATGGCGCCGAAGAGGCCAAAGATGGCGCCCGAAGCGCCTACAACTCCCACCAGCCCTTGGCCAGGTACCAGCACGGGATTAAGGAGCAAGTATCCAACGGAACCGCCCACCGCGGAGATGAGATACAGCGCCAGGAAGCGGGCACGGCCCAGGAGTGGTTCGAGGGCTTGGCCGAAGATCCACAGCGTGTACATGTTCAGGGCGATGTGCAGGACGGAATCCGGCGAGTGCAGGAAAGCCGCGGTCAGCATCCGCCATGGTTCAAACGCCCCGTATTCAGGGGTAGCGAACACGTTGTTGTAAGCCAACTGCTCGTAGACCACCTGGCCGGGGACCACCCATTGGAGAACGTACATCACGGCACAAAGGGCGATAATCCCGTACGTCACCACCGGTTTGCCGGACGCCACGGCACCGCCGTAGACCGTCCGGACCTCCGGCGTGGTCCGCCTTGTCTCGTTGACGCAGTCAACGCATTGGAATCCGACGGCGGCCGCCCGCTGGCAGTCGGGGCACGCGGGGCGCCCGCACCGCTGGCAGCGGACATAGGATGGCCGGTCCGGATGCCGCGGGCATACCGGAACCTGTGCGGACGGCTCAGCCGACGGAACTCCGTAACTCATGGGTGAGGATTACAGCTGTTCGATATCGATGCTGTTGATGGTGACGTCCTCCACCGGGCGGTCACCCATGCCGGTGCGGACGCCCTCGATGGCGTCGACAACCTTCTTGGACTCCTCGTCGGCAACTTCACCGAAGATGCTGTGCTTGCCCTGAAGCCAGTCGGTAGGGATGGTGGTGATGAAGAACTGTGAGCCGTTGGTGCCCTTGCCCATCTGGATTCCGGCGTTGGCCATGGCCAGCTTATAGGGCTGGTTGAAGCTGAGCTCGGGGTGGATCTCGTCGTCGAACCGGTAGCCGGGTCCGCCCGTGCCGCGGCCCAAGGGATCGCCGGCCTGGATCATGAAGTCCTTGATGATGCGGTGGAAAATGGTGCCGTTGTACAGCGGCGTGCCCGTCTTCTCCTCGCCCGTCTCCGGGTGGGTCCACGTCTGCTCGCCGGTAGCGAGACCAACGAAATTCTTGACCGTCTTGGGCGCGTGGTTGCCGAAGAGGTTGACGACGATGTCGCCGAGGCTGGTGTGGATGGTTGCTTTTGCGGTTGCGATTGCAGTCATAGGGCTTATTCTTCCACGGCGGTCCGGAGTGGGGATGGCTGTTGCAGCAGTTCCGCGCTGGGTGAAATCCGCCTAAAATCCGCAGGGAGAATAGCCGGTGAAGACCAAGCCACGTAGGCTAACCCCAGACCGTCACATTAAATCGGGAGGTAGTTGTGAAGAAATCGGATCGTATTGCCCGTGACCTTGAGCTGTCAGTCATTGGAGCCATGGAGAATGCCAAGGATTGGGCATCTCCCCGAGTGGAAGCAGCCGTGGACCGTCTGCAGCACAGCCTGGATACCGCATCTCCCAAGATCCAGGAAGGCCTGAAGACCGCGGCCCACAGGGCTGCGGACGGAGTAGCCGTGGTGACACCTCGCATCCAGGACGGATTGGCCCAGCTCGCTCCGCGGATCAACGACGCCGTGGACGGCGCTTCGCCGCGCCTGCATGAGGCACTGGACAAGGCCACGCCCGTCATCCTCAATGCCCGTGACCGCGTGGTGGTGGAATACCTGCCCCGCCTGTCGGACCAGATTGGTTCCGCATCCAGCGTTGTGCACCGGACGCTTGAAAACACACCCGCCCGCGTGGACGCCGTG
Organism: Arthrobacter sp. SPT-J7; assembly: GCF_059089965.1. Classification (NCBI taxonomy): domain Bacteria; kingdom Bacillati; phylum Actinomycetota; class Actinomycetes; order Micrococcales; family Micrococcaceae; genus Arthrobacter; species Arthrobacter sp. SPT-J7. Next base: position 2,445 of record NZ_JBNHFF010000029.1, on the reverse strand, counting down.
GCCCAGAAGCTTGGCGACGTGGGAATCATCCACGCCATCCAGGAGCAGGCCCTGGCCACCGGGACGCAACTGAAGGCGGCGGCCACCCAAACCGGCCGCACGGCAACCGTCCAACTCGCAGAGCCCGAGGCGCCGAAGAGTCGGGGCTGGCTGGTCTTCGGTGTCATCGCCGCGGCGGTTGCCGCCGGCGTGGCAGCATGGAAAGCATCCAAGCCGGTCGAGGATCCGTGGAAGACGCCCTCGCCGGTAGCAGGCACGGGCACGCCCGCTCCGGTTCCGGCCACCACCGTGAACGAGGTCCCGGAAGCAACTACCGGCTCCGACTCCGAGGTGGCAGAGGCGGCCAAGGATACGGCCGGTGGCGCCGCCGACAAGGCAAAACACGTTGCTGAGGACGTTTCCAGCAGCAGCGATGCGAACAAGGGCACCGTCCAGGCATAGCCGTCCGGATATCCAGTGAGGGGTCCTGCTTTTAAGGCGGGGCCCCTTATTCGTCTCCGGGTACCCCCTTCCCTCCCGGGTGGTGCCCCTGATGGATGCTAGATTTGAACTGATGTCAGCCGATCAATCCTCTGAGGATGCCTTGAACGACGCAGCAGAACTGCCCCGCGTGTCCATCGTAATCCCGGCATACAACGAGGAAAGTGTGATCCGGCAGTGCCTGATAGCCGCCATTTACCAGTCCGTCCCCGCCCACGAGATCATCGTGGTGGACAACCTGTCAAAGGACCGGACCGCGGACATTGTGCGCCAGATGCAGCTCGAGTATCCGGAGAGCCCCATCGTCCTGCTCAGCCAGGACAAGGAACAAGGCCTCATTCCCACCCGCAACTTCGGCCTGGACAACGCCACGGGGGACATTCTGGGCCGCATCGACGCCGACTCCGTGGTGGAGCCGGACTGGGTGGAACAGGTGCAGCGGGCCTTCCTGGACCAGTCTGTCCAGGCGGCAACCGGTCCCGTGGTCTACTACGACATGCCCATGCGCCGCTTCGGACTGAAGGCCGATGACAAAATGCGCCAGCTCATGCTAAAGCTGGCCAAACACCAGTACCACTTCCTGTTCGGCTCCAACATGGCCCTGCGGTCCTCCGCCTGGCAAATCATCCGGTCCGAGACCTGCCGTGATGAGAAGGACGAGATGCATGAGGATATAGACCTGTCCCTGCACCTCGCGGACCACGACCTGAAAATCAGTTACTGCCCGCAGATGGTTTCCGGCATGTCCGCCCGCCGGCTGGAGGATTCACCGCGGGACTACCGCTTTTACGTGACCCGGTTTGACCGCACCTATAAGGCACATAACGTCAAGAAAATGGCCCTCAAGGCGCCCATGGTGGTGTTCTTCTCGGTGTATTTCCCGGCCAAACTCCTTCGGGCCATTCACACGGTCAACACAGCCCAGCCCGTCCGCCGCGGCGGCCAGTAGCGTACTTCCGCAGCTGGGCTGGCACCCGGCTCAGTCCGCCCCCAGTTCAGCCAGCGGACGGTCCGGTGGGCCATCAGCATCACCCCTCCCCGAGGCACGTCTCCGCCACCCCGCCCTTCCGCGCTTTTGCCCGAGGACGACGACGGCGAGGCCCATCAGGATAAGCGCCAGGCCGGCATAGGTACCGGCAGGGAGCACCTCCTCCGTGAAGAGCGCTGCCAGGAGGGCAGCTCCGGGGATCTCCAGCAGGATGATCATCGACACCAATAGTGGGCTCATGGTGGCGAGCAGATGGTTGAACGCCGTGTGCCCAATGAGCTGGGCGCAGACCGTGATGGCTGCGATGCCCAGCCAACCGGCCGCCTCGAAGCCCACCAGCGGTTGGCCGCCCAAAAGGGCCATCAAGGCCACCAGTGCAGCACACATGCCGTAGCACAGCGTGGTGTAGGTTCCGGTGGTCATGCTCTGCCTGGCCTTGCCTCCGGCCAGTGTGTACAGCCCGGCAAGGGCACCGCCGGCTACCGCCAGCAGGTCCCCCAGCAGGGCTTCGGATGACGTACCCAGGTCGAAGCCGGTAATAGCCACCACGCCCGCGAAGGCGATGCCCAGTCCGGCCAGCACCTGCCACCGGTGCCTGGTTCCCCGAAAAAGCTGGAAAACGGCGATCCACGCCGACTGGAGGCAAACGAGCGCTGTGGCCGCAGCGACAGACGTCAACTGCAGTGAAGTGATGAAGCAGGCAAAGTGCAGGGCGAGTGCGACGGCGGCCAGCACCGACCAGCGGAACTCCGCCTGTGTGACCCTGCCGAATTTGGCCGGCTCACGAACGAGGGTGGGGGTCGCCATGACCGCGGCACCAATGGCATTGCGCCAGAACGCTATGGCCAGCGCACTGACGCTGGTTGCCCCAAGCGTGGCTGCTATCAGGGGGCCGGACGATGCAACACCCAGCACCCCCAGGACCGCGATAAAGAAGTTCACTGTCCAACCCTAATGTCGGGTACGGCGGGCAAAGC
>NZ_JBNHFF010000028.1:0-24236 GCF_059089965.1 Arthrobacter sp. SPT-J7 | reverse complement strand
GCCGGCCGAGATCCAGACGGCGTCCGTGGTGCTCCCGGGCTGAAGCGATTCGTTGATCAGAACCCGGAGTACCTGGGGTATAGCCAGAGCAACAACGCTGGCCAGAAGCGCGCACAGAAGTCCCAGGAGAAGCCGGGGGATGATCGGCCTGACATGGGGGTAGAGACGGCTGATTGATCTAAAAAAAGGAGTTTGCTTGGCCATGCCCGCTTCTCAAGCTCTAAAACGAATGTAGTTTCCCGTAGCAACTACCCTATGCCATGGCGTGTGGCGTTTCACAGGCTTCATCACGGCATTCGAAGGTTGGCCAGTTATTGCTTTTCGCAATGCTTCCTCCCGCTTTACGGCAACCTTTTCCCTATCAGTTCGCCCTCCCAAAACACACGCTAGGAGCGCGAACTGGCAGCACAGCGGAGTCAGTTGGGCGACGTGAGGGTGAGCAGGACTGCCTCCGGTTTGCACGCGATGCGGACCGGGGCGAAGCGGGAGGTGCCGATGCCGCCGGAGACGTTGACCGGCGTCGTGCTTCCGTTGCTTTGCCAGTCGTTAAGCCCTTTGGCCCGCCACGTGGGAAGGTCGCAGTTGGACACCAGGGCGCCGTAGCCAGGGAGGCACAGTTGGCCGCCGTGGGTGTGGCCTGCGAGCAGGAGGTCGGCGCCGTCCTCGGTAAAGTGATCCAGCACGCGCTGGTAGGGAGCGTGGATGACGGCGACTTTGAGGTGGGGGGTGGCGTTCTGGTTGACGGTGCCCCGGGGCCATCCCGCGTAGCGTTCGCGGTTCAAATGCGGATCGTCCACTCCGGAAAAGTCGAAGCGGATGCCTTTCAGGACCACGGACTGGTGGCGGTTGGTCAGGTCCACCCAGCCGCCCATGCCGAAGCCGGAACGCAGCCGGGGCCAGTCCAGCACCGTGGGTTTCGGCTTTGCCTTGGAGGGCCCCAGCAGGTAGGAGGCGGGGTTTTTCAAACTCGGTGCGAAGTAGTCGTTGGAGCCGGGGACAAAAACGCCGGGAAACTCCAGTAGGGGACGGAGGGCTTGCAGGAGCGGGCCCACCGCCTTGGCATGGCTGAGGTTATCGCCGGTATTGACCACCAGGTCCGGCCTAAGATCGGCCAGGGATTCCAGCCAGGCAGCCTTCTTTTTCTGGCCCGGGACGAAGTGGATGTCGCTCAGGTGCAGGATGCGGAACGGTTCCTGCCCGCGCGGCAGGATGTCAAGCGTTTCTTCGCGGAGGACAAACTGGTTCTTCTCCCACATGCCATAGCCGAAGGCGGCCATTCCGGCCACAGTGCCGGCTCCTGCAGTAACGGCAAAGCCGCGCCCGATGCTTCGGGCGCGGCTGGCCAACGCACTGGTTGCGATCATCCTGCTAGTCGTCATCGTTCCCACTGCCGTTCCCGTTGCTGTTGCCGTTGTTGTTCGGCTCCGGAGCGGGCTGTGGGGCCGCCGGCGCTGCGGGTGCCGGCGCTGCGGGTGCCGGCACCTGGTTGGCCCTCGGCCTGGTAGTAGCGGGCGTCCTTGTATTGTTTCCGCCGCCGTTCAGGAGGTTGCTGGGCGGCGCAGGGAAGGGCTCAGTGCCGTAGGCCGGCGCGATCTGCGACATGAATTTAGAGAACATAGGGCCGGCAATCATGTAGCCGTCAATACCCTGGTAGAACTTGCCGTTGACGGTGATGTTCTGGCCGGACCGGTCCTGGGCGCCCAAGGCGTCACCGAACCAGGCAGCGGTGGCAAGGCCGGTGGTGTGGCCAACAACCCAGGTGGAACCGTTGTTGTTGGACGTACCGGTCTTCGCGCCGATCGGGAAGCTGGTGCGGGTGGAGATCCGGGGTTGGATCAGCGAGCCCGATCCCCGGTTGAGGACTTCCTGCAGGGCGTAGTTCACGCCGCGGGCAACCTCCGGCTTCACCGCATCCCGGCAGCTGGTGGACTGGGCCGGCAGCTGCGCTCCGGTCTGGTCCGTGACGGAGGTGATGGCGATGGCCTCACAGTACTTTCCGTCATTGGCGAACGTCGCGAAGGCGCTGGCCATGGTCAGCGGCGCCGTCTGGGTGGAACCCAGCAGGTTGCCCAGCGTCGACATATTGATCTTGGGGTTCGGTTCGCCGTCAGCCGGAAGCCCGCCGTGGAGTCCCGTTGCGTCCACAATCTTCTGGATTCCACAGAAGTCCAGTTGCGCGGCGGAGGCGAAGGTGACGGTATTGATGGAGTTGTAGAGGCCCTCAAGGACGGACAGCGGCCGGTACCACTGCGGCTCCGCGTTCTGCAGGTCGTCCGCAGCACCAAGTGCCTTCTGGGCGGTGTTGTACGCACCGGTGACCTGGCCACAGGTATTGCGCCACGGGAAGTTCAGCGGGTAGCGGCGCTGGGCTGCATTGACCACGGTGTTCATGGACTTGCCCTCGTTCAGCCACTCCGCGAAGGTGAAGGGCTTCATGGTGGAACCGGGCTGGGCACCGCCCAGGCCGTTAAGGTCGTTACCGTCCTTGTCCAGCTTGTCCACGTTGAAGTTCACTTGTGAGTCGAAGGACCCTTCGGCCGGCAGGAACGTGGTGTTCTGCGCCATCGAGACGATTTTGCCGGTGTTGGGCTGCACGGAAACCATTGCCGCACCCCACTTGTCCGGGTTGGCGCCGGCAGAGGCGTTGACCTGCTCCTGGGCCGCTGCCTGTGCCTTCGGATCCAGTGTGGTGGTGATGGTCAGGCCGCCGCCGTAGATAAGACGCTTACGCTCGTTAAGGTCCTCACCGTAGGCCGGGTTGTTTTCCAGCAAATGGAGCACGTAATCACAGAAGTACGGCGCGGTGGAAGCGTAAGCGCAGCCCTGCTTAGGCTGTGTCACGTTGGTCTCCACCGGAGTGGCGAAGGCAGCATCATATTCAACCTGCGTGATTTTGCCCTGGCTAAACATCAGGCTCAAAACCAGGTCGCGGCGCTGCTTGGCGTTCTCCGGGTTGTTGATGGGGTCGAACGCGGACGGGCTGTTGACCAGGCCGGCCAGCAGCGCAGCCTGGGGAAGGGTCAAGTCCTTGGCGGTACTGCTGAAGAAAAAGCGGGATGCGGCCTCGATGCCGTACGCGTCGCGGTTGAAGAAGACGATGTTCAGGTAGCCCTCAAGGATCTGCTCCTTGCTGAACTCCTTCTCCAGGGCGATGGCGAGCTTCATTTCGCGGAGCTTGTCGCCCACACCTTTATTGACGCCATTGAGTTTGATGTCCTCGTCCCGGCCCTCTGCGGCGAGATTGGAGTTGAGGACGTTGTTCACGTACTGCTGGGTGATGGTGGAGGCACCCTGTCGGTTCCCGCGTGCAGTGCTGACCACTGCGCGCAGGATGCCCGTGGTGTCCACACCGCCGTGCTCATAGAAACGGCTGTCCTCGACGGCGATGACAGCTTCCTTAACGAACGGCGAAATCTGGTCCAAGGCAACCTTGGTACGGTTCTCCTTGTAGACGCTGGCGATCTCGCTGCCGTCCGCTGCGAGGATCCGGGTGGTCTGGTTGGGCGGGTCAACCTTCAGCTCTGCCGGAAGGGTGTCGAAAAACTCGATCGAACCACTGGCTGCGCTGCCTGAGACGGCTGCCGCGGGTACCAGCAGGCCTGCTACCAGGACACCGCAAATTGCACTCACGCCAAGGAAGACTAGGATCTTTCCGAGGGTGGTGGCAGTGTCGAATAATGGGTTCTTACGAGTCGCCATGTTTTCCACTTTACCGGCAAGGACTAGTCTTTCTCTCATGACCAAATGGGAGTACGCCACGATTCCGCTCATTATTCACGCCACAAAGCAGATTTTGGACCAGTGGGGAGACGACGGCTGGGAGCTCGTCCAGGTCGTCCCCGGACCCGATGGAAACGGCCTGGTTGCCTATTTGAAGCGGGAGAAGCAGTAGCATGAGCGCATCCGCAAAAGCCCAGTCCGGCACTGCTGCCGCACCGATCTCGGCTGTTGAGCAGCGGCTTGCAGAGTTGGGAATCTCACTTCCCGAGGTTGCCGCGCCGGTCGCCTCTTACGTTCCGGCAGTGATTTCCGGCAGCCACGTGTACACCTCCGGACAGCTGCCGTTCGTCAACGGCAAACTCGAAGCCACGGGCAAGGTTTCCGCAGGCACGGGAGCGTTTGCGGACGAGCCCACCGTTTCTCCAGAAGACGCACAGCGGTTCGCCGCGATCTGCGCCGTCAACGCCCTGGCCGCAGTCAAGAGCGTCATCGGGGACCTGGACCGCATCACCCGCATCGTCAAGGTTGTGGGATTCGTCTCATCCGACCCCTCCTTTACAGGACAGCCGGGCGTCATCAACGGTGCGTCGGAACTGTTGGGCCGCGTCCTTGGTGACGCAGGCCAGCACGCACGTTCCGCCGTCGGCGTTTCCGTGCTTCCGCTCGACTCTCCGGTAGAGGTCGAACTGATCGCCGAATTCAGCTAGGACCGGTCGTTTCCTTTGCCTCAGCTTGCCCGACGCCTGTTTGCACTTCCCCAGGATCTTGAAGGGGCAGCACAGAGCTGGCTCGAACACGGCGAACGGACCCCGCGGGCCGCACGCCTCGCTTCATCCGTTGTCCTGCTGCGTGATTCCCCCACCGGCCTTGAGACGTGGCTGGCCTACCGGCCCGGTTCCTCGCCGCTGGGGGTCCTGGCCTTCCCCGGGGGGTCCCTTGATGCTGCCGACGACGACCCCGTCGGCTGGCTCGGTCCCTCGCCCCAGCATTGGGCTGAGCAGATGGGAACAGACGACGTCGGGCTGGCGCGACGCCACGTGCTGGGCGCCATCCGGGAACTCTTTGAGGAAACCGGCGTTTTGCTTGCCGGCGCAGACATGGCGAGCACCGTCGAGGCCACGTCCACGCCGGAATTCATGCGTGCCCGCCTGGCCGTTGCCGAGCAGGAAAAGACCTTTCCGGAGGTCCTGGCCAAGCGTGGGCTGTCCGTCCGTACCGACCTGCTGAAGTCGCTCGTGAACTGGCGCAGCCCGGACTTCGCGCACCGCAGGTTCGACACCCGCTACTTCGCAGCCACCGTTCCCCTGAACCAGCAGCCCACACTGCTGGAAGGCAAAGGGGTGTGGGGCAGGTGGGTGAATGCCGCCGATGTGATCGCCGGACGTGACACCACAGCCCTCGGCGACGAGGTGGGCCAGGAAAACACCGTGGGCCGCACCCTAAGCGAACTCCTGGTGCCGGGGTCCGAGATCATGCTCGAAAAAATGGCGGCTGCGAACGGCTGCATCGCGTACCTCAGCTACAAGCGCAAGGCGCATGTATACCAGCCGCACCTTGCAGAAGAAGACGGCAAGCTGCTGCTCGAAGTGGAAGCTGCGAAAACCGTCGCGGGGGACCCCCAGCGCGAACGCTAAATGCGGCGGAGCGTGGAATACGGGCGGCTCGGGAGGTTCCCTGCGGTCCACGGCCGAACGGACGGTTCCAGCGGAATCTGCCCGCGGCCGTCCTTGATCACCAGGACCACCGTGCCGATCACCGCGGCAAGGGAAGCCAGGCCCAACAGGATCAAAACAACAGCCATAGCCACGGACATCGCCAAGCACCTCTAGGGCTCATTTTACCGCTGTTCACCTGCGAAAAGCCGTGCTTAAGCAGCTCCACAGTGCCCGCCCAGCCCCGGCGCTCCATCACTTTCCGCAGGCTGATGGAGGGTTCGGCCGGAAAATAGCAGGAAGTGACGGGGCGTTCCGGGGTTAAACGCAAAAGGCCGCCCGTTGAGGCGGCCTTTGTGCTACGGAAACTAGCGGGAGCGCTGGCGGAGGCGCTGCATGTCCAGGATGACGACGGCGCGGGCCTCGAGGCGCAGCCAGCCGCGCTGGACGAATTCGGCAAGGGCCTTGTTGACGGTCTCGCGGGAGGCCCCGACGAGCTGGGCCAGTTCTTCCTGCGTGAGCTCGTGGGCCACCAGGACGCCGTCGGTAGCGGGGCGGCCGAAGCGGTCGGCGAGGTCCAGGAGGGCCTTGGCGACGCGGCCGGGAACGTCGGAGAACACCAGGTCCGACAGGGAATCGTTGGTGCGGCGCAGCCGGCGAGCAAGAGCCTGCAGGAGCTGCGCAGAAACCTCGGGACGGGTGCGCAGCAGGTTGTTCAAACTTTCGTTCTTCAGCCCGGCCAGGCGCGTTTCGGAAACCGCGGTGGCCGTGGCCGTGCGCGGGCTCGGATCGAACAGTGCCATCTCGCCGAAGAGTTCACCCGGGCCGAGGATGGCAAGGAGGGATTCCCGGCCGTCGGGGGAGGTGCGCCCAAGCTTCACCTTGCCGGAGACGATGAAGTAGAGCTGGTCGCCCTGGTCGCCCTCACGGAAAACCGAAGCACCGCGGGAAAGGTCCACCTCGGTCAGCTCGTCCGTCAGCAGACGGAACGCGTCGTCGTCGAGCGTGGCGAAAAGTGGTGCTCGGCGCAGTACCTCGATGTCCATAAAATCTCCTGAATAAAAGTGTCGGCTGTGGCGCTTGTGCCATTGTTTCAGAATTTTCAAGGTTCTGTGACGAACTTGGCAGCCAAAACGCCCAAACGGCGGGTGCCGCGGGCGGAGCGGACCCACAGAAAATTGTCAGCGTACGCCACTAGAATGAGGTTTCATCTGCTTATAAGGAGCGTTAGTGGTCGGCTTGACTGTCCTGGACCTGGTCCTGATCCTGGCGTTGCTGTCCTACCTGATCTACGGCCTGCGGAATGGATTCCTTGTAACGGTGGGCGGTATTGCCGGTTTCGCTGCAGGAGCCGTGGCAGCGTTCTTCGCGGTCCCCCTCGTCAGCGGCTTCGTTGAGGACTCCGGGTGGAGGCTGACCGCCATCGTGGCCGCCGCCGTCGCACTGGTGGTCCTGGGGCACGGCATCGGAACCATGATCGGCCGTCAAATCCGTGGCGCCGTGCGGATTCGGCCCCTCCGGGCGGTCGACCGGCTGGTGGGCGGCGCCGTCAACCTGGTGGTCTCCGCGCTGGTAATGTCCATGCTGGCCTTCAGCGTCAGCTCCCTTGGCGTGCCCTTTGTTTCCCAGCAGCTGGCCGAATCCAGGGTCATCCGTTTCATCGACGGACTGACGCCGGACCCGGTGAAAGCAACCATGGCGCAGTTGCGCTCAACTGTCATCGGCAACGGCATTCCTACCCTCATCGAGGGGCTGGACCAGGGGCCGGCAGTGCCCGTGCCGAACGCCAGTACTGACACCCCGGCCCTGAACAGGGCGGCCGAGTCAGTCCTGAGAATTGCCGGCACGGCTTACCAGTGCGGCCAGAACCAGACCGGCACAGGCTTCGTTGTTTCCGAGGACAGAGTGGTAACGAATGCGCACGTCGTGGCGGGCGTGTCGCAGCCCGTCGTGGAGTTGCGCGACGGCGGCGCAATGCCCGGACGTGTCGTCTACTTTGATACCCGGCATGATCTTGCGGTGCTGGCTGTGGAAGACCTGCCTGCGCAGCCATTGGCCCTGAGCGCGGACCTGCCCGGCGGCAGCCCGGCAGCGTTCGCAGGTTACCCGCACGGCGGGCCTTTCCAGTCCCGCCCCGCCACCGTCCAGGACATCACCACGGTGCTGGTGCCGGACATCTACGGCAGCAACCCCTCGCCGGAAGAGATATACCGGCTGGCCGGAAACGTTCAGCCCGGGAACTCCGGCGGGCCACTGCTGACCACCGACGGCCAGGTTGCGGGAGTGATCTTCGCCAAGGCGACGTCGGACGCAGAGATGGGATTCGCCATCACTATGGACGACCTCAACCCGGTCGTAGCACAGGCGTCGTCGCTGAGCGCACCCGTTTCCTCGGGTCAGTGCATCCAGAAGTAAGCCTCCGGAGCTGGCAGCGGCCTAGAGGACCTCAGCCAGGTAGTCGATCGCCAGTTTGTAGCCGAATACGCCTGCACCCAAGATCACCGCGGTGCACACCGGCGACAGGAACGAGTGATGCCGGAACTCCTCGCGCTGGTGCACATTGGTGATGTGCACTTCGACTGCCGGCAGCTGCACGGCGGCAAGGGCATCCCGCAGGGCGACAGAAGTGTGCGTGAAGGCTCCGGCGTTGAGGACAATGCCAACGGCGTTGCCACGGGCCGCATGGATCGTGTCCAGCAGGACGCCCTCGTGGTTCGACTGGACGCACTCGGCCACGAACCCGTGTGCCTCTGCAGTCCGGGCGGCAAGTTCCTCCACGTCAGCCAGGGTGGACGTACCGTACTTTTCCGGTTCACGGGTGCCCAGCAGGTTCAGGTTGGGCCCGTTGATTACCAGGATGGTGCCGCGGCTGATTGATGAAGAGGGTTCGGTCATGCGTGCAAATCTATCGCCTGCGCTGGACGCCGCGCATTCTTACGGTTCACGTAAGCGGCTAAGGCTGCTCCGGCGTCCCCGGACCTCAGGGGAGCGGGGAATGCCGGGGCAGCCTGCGCTTCGCCGGTGAGGCTACAGGGCGTGAAGCGCAGCAGCAGTGCGTGCTCGAAGTTGAGGATGGGCATGGGCACGCCCACCTCGGCCAGGAAGCGGCCGTTGCCACTGCATGGAGGCCATCTCCCGGTTCCCGCCGACAGGGGCGAAAAGCCCCGGCGCCGGATTGTCGACACCACCCTGCATGTCAGGCAATCCTGCGGCTGCACGTAGCGGCTGCTACTGAAGGGCTGCGAGCCGCAGGCGGCCCACCCGCTCCTGGAGGATGCGCTGTGCGTCGGCACCAAGGCCGGGATCGCTGATGACCTCGTCCACTTCCTCCAGCGAGGCGATGGAACTGATGCCCAACAGTCCCCACTTGGTGTGGTCGGCCAGCACTACGGTTTTGCGCGCGGCCGCCACGAAGGCGCGGTCCGTCTCGGCTTCCAGCAGGTTCGGTGTGGTGAACCCTGCTGCGGCATCCATGCCGTGGACCCCAAGGAACAGCACATCCAGGTGCAGTTGCTTCAGCGCGGCTGTGGCGATGGGGCCCACCAAAGCGTCCGACGGCGTGCGCTCGCCGCCTATCAGGATCACCGTGGAGGCGAAGCGGGCGGAACCGGCGGAGGCGCCGTGGTGGAACAGGTCGGCGATGCGCACCGAGTTAGTGACCACGGTGATCCTGGGCCCGTTGGTGAGTTCCTTGGCCAGTGCCCAGGTGGTGGTTCCCGCGCTGAGGCCCACGGCCATGCCTTCCTGTACCAGCCCTGCAGCTTCCACCGCGATGGCCCGCTTCTCGGCAGTCAGCTGGGTGGACTTGAGGTCGAAGCCAGGCTCGTGGGTACTGGTGTCGCCCGGAATCTTCGCGCCGCCATGGATGCGCTCGAGCCGGCCGCCCTCCTCCAATACTTCGATGTCACGCCGCACAGTCATGAGGGATACCCCCAGCTGGTGGGCAAGGTCCGAGACCCGGACAACCCGTTCCCGCTGAAGAGCGTCCAAAATAGCCTGGTGACGTGCGACGGCAAGCATCTGGGCGGTTCCTTTGGGCAGGCTGCAAGGGCTGGTCCCAGTGTAGGGTGCCCACTCCGCTGACGGGTGGGAGTCATCCTCCGCGCGCTGCTCGTACCTCGCTCTGACGCGCGCTTCCGGATAACTCCCACCCGTCAGCTTTCTCGCAGGCAGGGCTGGGAACGCCTCATGGCGTGTGCCTGGTAGGTGGCCTCCCGGCTGCCCGCCTTTCTTTTATTTCCTAAGGGAGACGGCGATCTGCTGCATGATCGTGGGGTCGGACAGGGTGGTGGCATCGCCTGGGTCGCGGCCTTCTGCGACGTCCTTGAGCAGGCGGCGCATGATTTTGCCGGAACGGGTCTTGGGCAGTTCGGGGACTACCAGGATGTTCTTTGGCTTGGCGATGGGGCCGATTTCCTTGCCGACGTGGTTGCGGAGTTCCTGGACGATTTCATCCCCGGAATCCACCGCGTCCCCGCGGAGGATGACGAACGCGACGACGGCTTGTCCGGTGGTTTCGTCCGCGGCTCCCACGACGGCGGCTTCGGCCACGGCGGGGTGGGAGACCAGGGCGGATTCGATTTCCGTGGTGGAGAGCCGGTGCCCGGAGACGTTCATGACGTCATCCACGCGGCCCAGGAGCCAGATGTCGCCGTCCTCGTCCTTCTTGGCGCCGTCCCCTGCGAAGTACATGCTATCGAAGCGGGACCAGTACGTGTCCTTGAACCGTTCCGGGTCGCCCCAGATGCCGCGCAGCATGGCCGGCCAGGGTTCGCGGATCACCAGGAAGCCGCCGTGCCCGTCAGGCACAGATTGGCCCATCTCGTCCACTACGTCCACCGCGATGCCGGGCAGCGGGACCTGAGCGGAGCCGGGCTTGGTTGCGGTGACGCCGGGCAGCGGGGCGATCATCTGCGCGCCGGTTTCGGTCTGCCACCACGTGTCCACGATGGGGGTTTTGTCCCCGCCGATGACGTTCCGGTACCACATCCAGGCCTCGGGGTTGATAGGTTCGCCCACGGAACCGAGGACCCGGAGGGAGGACAGATCGTACTTGTCCGGGATTTCCCGGCCCCACTTCATGAACGTCCGGATGGCTGTGGGTGCGGTGTAAAGGATGGAGACCTTGTACTTTTCCACGATCTCCCACCAGCGGCCCTGATGCGGAGAGTCCGGGGTGCCTTCGTACATCACCTGGGTGGCGCCGTTGATGAGAGGGGCGTAGGTGACGTAGGAGTGGCCGGTGACCCAGCCTACGTCGGCCGTGCACCAGTACACGTCCGTGTCCGGGTGCAGGTCGAACACCGCCTTGTGGGTGTAGGCGGTCTGGGTGAGGTACCCGCCGGTGGTGTGCAGGATGCCCTTGGGCCTGCCGGTGGTGCCGGAGGTGTAGAGGATGAACAGCGGGTGCTCCGAATCGTGGCCCACCGCTGTGTGTTCGGTGGAAGCGGCGTCTACGGTGTCCGCCCACCAATGGTCCCGGCCCTCGTGCCAGTCCACGTCCTGGCCGTTGCGCTTGACCACCACCACGTTCTGAACTGTGTGGCCATCGTTGGCAAGGGCTTCGTCAACGGCCGTTTTGAGCACACTGGGCTTGCCGCGGCGGTACGTGCCGTCAGCGGTCACCACGAGTTTGGCCTCGGCGTCCTCAATCCTGGAACGCAGGGCGTCTGCGGAGAACCCGCCGAACACCACCGAGTGCACGGCGCCGATCCGGGCGCAGGCCAGCAGAGTGATGACCGCCTCCGGGATCATCGGCAGGTACACCGCCACCCGGTCACCCTTGGCCACGCCGAGGGACTCGAAAGCGTTGGCGGCCTTCTTGACCTCTTCGGTCAGCTGGGCATAGGTGTAGGTGCGGGTGTCGCCGGGTTCGCCCTCGAAGTAGATGGCCACCCGGTCGCCGCGTCCGCTTTCCACGTGGCGGTCCAGGGCGTTGTAGGCGGCGTTGACTTCCCCGCCCACGAACCACTTCGCGAACGGCGGGTTGGACCAGTCCAGGGCTTGGTCGAAGTCCTTGCTCCAGGTCAGCAGTTCACGGGCCTGCCGTGCCCAGAAGGCGGGGCGGTCAGCTGCAGCTTCTTCGTACTCCCCGGCGGTGACAACGGCGTCAGCGGCGAACTCGGGGGACGGTGGAAACGCCCTGGTTTCGTGCAGCAGGTTTTCAAACGCATCGCCCTGCTGGCCGCCGTGCCCGGAGCCTGAGGCCGCTGTGGCGGTGGAGCTGGAAGTGTCCTGGGACATGTGAACCTCATCATTCATCGATCTTTGCTGCGCGGGGATCCGCCGCCGGCCGGGCTCCGCCGCCTGCGCGACGTCGGGCACCGGCTGGTCATGGGTCTCCCGCAAAGAGCTGTTCCGAAATCAAGACTAATGCGTGCCCGGCCGCGGATGTGTGCGGTGTCACAGACGAGCCCGCGAACGGCATTTATTAAGCGATGAATGGTTCCACGCTTAGCCCTGGGTGGCAGTCAGGCGCCGTGCCCAGCTAGTGATCAGTAGGGCTGTTGACTAGGCTGAGATGGGATTGTGACTTCACTGCGGACCGTCCGTCCCTGGCTTGGCAAGAGCCCGGGACGGGCTGGAACCGCTGTACGACGGCATGGTTTCGGGCCAGAGCCCCGGTGCCGCCACGCTAAGGAGAACAAAAATGAACCAGCAGAGCTTCGGCCAGAAAACCGGCCCCGACACAGAGGAAGGCTCCGGGGCTGCCACCACTCCGGCTGCCGGGGCAGGGCGGCAGGCCACCACCGGAGTCAAGGGTGCAAAGGCCAACGAGGCGGTGCTCGGCCCGTTCACCATCCGGGACCTGGCCGTATTTGCGGCTACCGTCATCCTGTTCGTCGCTTCGCTGCTCCCCATGTTCGGTGGCCGCTACAACCTCTGGAACCTGAACAACCTCTTTTTCCTGGGGCTGGGCATCGTCCTGCCGTTGGCAGTGAGTGCACTCTTCGCCGCCCGGAGGCTGGCGCCCGGCACGAAGATCCGGATCGGTTCGCTGTCCATTGACCAGTTCGCGTCCGTGGTGGCCTCGTTCGCCGTCGCCTTCTTCTTTCTGTCCGTGGCCGGAGCATACGTTCCCAGCCTCCTCGTGGGCCTGATCGGCGCAGTAGTACTGTTCGCCGCCACCGTTCTGGGACGTTTCCTTCCGTACGTCTCGGCGGATTTCCAGGGCCGTGCGGAAACCCCTGCGCACGTGGTGGCGCGTGAAGCTGCCGTTCCCGTGCAGAAGCCGCGGGCGCCCAAACCGCCGAAGGCCGAATCCGGCACGGCAGGCTCCCGCGATGCAGCCTCCGGTTCCAAGCCCGGGGGAGGGAAGTTGCTCGGAGCTGCCGGCGGCAAGCTGTTTGGTGGTGCCGGGGCCGGATCTTCCGCCGTGCAGAGCGGAACCTCGCACCAAGCGCCGACGACCGCCGCGGTTCCTTCCGCTGCCGCGTCCCATTCACCCGCCACTGCTGCTGTCCCAACCGCCGGCGTTTCTGCGGCCGACGGGCCTGCAGCCGGTGGTCCCGAGTCCACCGCCCCGGAAGTCTCCGATCGTGCTCCGGAAGGTGATGCCGGCCCGCCAACCCAGGCAGCCGACGTAGTACGCCCTGCATCGGCGCCCGCCGCCGAAGAGACGCAGTTTGGGGATGTGCCCGTAAGGGGCGTTGCGGCCAGTGGTTCCTCTGCCGCTCCGCACCATGACGGGGGCGCACCCGCTGGTTCTGCGGTCCAAGGTACGTGGGAGCCGCCCGCCGCTACGGCCGTGCACCAGCAGGTCCGTGCCGAGGAGCCCATCGGGGCAACAGTGGACCCGGCGAGCCGGCCGGAGGAATCAGAGGAACAGCCCATCCATGAGGCTTTCTGGTTTGCGGTGGCCCAGCACCGGACCGCTTTCGACCTCCGGACCGGAGCGCCTGCCTTTGTCATTGAACCGGGCGGCTGGGTCCTTGCCCTCGAGGACCGCGGGCATGAGTTCCTGGTCCAGCACACCGACGGACGGCTGGGTGTGCTGCGCGACCTCAGCAATATCGAGCGCGGCTAACATATGGCCTCGCCCCGGGCATCCAAGGCCGGCGGAGTGGCAGCACCCGCCGGCCAGGCTGCAGGCATGCCCGTAGTGTCCCAGGAGTCCATGCTTGGGCTGAAACGCCGGGCGAGACGCATCAACAGGGCGTTGGCCGAAAAGTACCCCTATGCCCATGCGGAGCTCGATTTCCGCAACCCGTTTGAACTGCTGGTTGCTACCGTTCTTTCGGCGCAAACCACCGACGTCGCCGTCAACCAGATCACTCCGCTGCTGTTCGCCCGCTATCCGGACCCACGCTCCATGGCCGAAGCCGATCCGGCAGCGATCGAGGACGTCATCAAGCCCACCGGGTTCTTCAGGGCGAAGACACGGAGCCTCATCGCCCTGTGCACCAGGCTGGTGGATGAGTACAACGGCGTAGTCCCGGGGCGGCTGGAGGACCTGGTGACGTTGCCGGGGGTGGGACGGAAGACGGCCAACGTGGTGCTGGGCAATGCTTTTGGCATCCCCGGCATCACGGTGGACACCCACTTTGGCCGCCTCGCCCGGAGGTTCGGCTGGACGCAGTCGGAGGACCCGGTCCAGATCGAGTACGACGTCGCCGAGCTTTTCGAGAAGCGGGACTGGACCATGCTGTCCCACCGGGTGGTGTTCCACGGGAGGCGGGTGTGCCATTCCCGGAAGCCGGCTTGCGGGGCATGCCCCGTCGCCAACTGGTGCCCCAGTTACGGTTTAGGTGAAACAGACCCCGCCAAGGCCGCCAAGCTGCTGAAGTACGAACTGGCTCCGGGAAATGAAGCCCTGCTGGCACAACTGCTGGCCGAAACGCACCGGGCAGCCGAAATCAGGATGGCATCCCAAAAGAGGACACCGTGAGCGCCCGCGAGGACCTGATCGGGTTGGCACGCAGGGCAGAAGCTGGATCTTCTGCCTCCCCCGATCCCCTGTGGGCGGCCCTCACGGTGGATGCGAAACGGGCGCGCAGGGCTGCCGTCCTGATGCTCTTCGGTGCGCTGGATGACGTTCCGGCTGTCTCCGGGAAACCGCTGGCACCGGCAGACCTTGATGTCCTGCTGCTGGAGCGCGCCCACACGCTGGGTTCCCATCCGGGGCAGATGGCATTCCCGGGCGGCAGCATTGACGCCCGGGAAACGCCGGTACAAGCAGCCTTACGCGAAGCGGAGGAAGAAACGGGCCTGGACTCGAAGGGCGTTGAAGTCCTTGGTACCTTGCAGGAGCTCGGCCTTGCGCACAGCAATTTCCTCGTCACTCCCGTGCTGGGGTGGTGGCGGTCGCCATCGCCCGTCCGGGTGGTGGACTACGCTGAATCCGCCCAGGTGTTCAGGGTCCCCGTCCGGGACCTGCTGGACCCGGACAACAGGGTCATGGCCACGGTCCGCCGCTCAGAGCGTACTTTTGACAGCCCTGCTTTCACCGTCAACGGTGTGGTGGTTTGGGGGTTTACCGGAATAGTCCTGAACGGACTCTTTGAACAGCTCGGTTGGGCTGTGCCCTGGGACCGGAGCCGGGTCCACCCGATGGGTGTCTGACTTCTGCTTGCCTGGGCCGCCTGCTTGCCTGGGTCGCCTCGCCGGGCGTCCTGCATCCCGGCTGGTGTCAGGCCTGCTGCTGGCGGAGATCCACCACGATGCCGGTGGCCGCATTCTCCCGCATGGCGTTGATGCCCTCGATTAAGGTGTTGAGGGACTTGAAATTTGGTGAAACGGCAACGATGTTGCCGTCCGCGTCCGTCAGCCGAAGCCGGTACGATTCGTCCCCTACCCGATGTATTTCAAATCTGCCCGCCATATGCCGGACCTCCCCTTGGTGTGCGTCGTTGCATCAACCTTTGGACCGATCTGTTTCAGTCACTTCAAGACTGTAACCCGCGTCACCGCCGCCCGGCGAGCTACTGCCGGGTAGGTTACATTTCTCGACAAATGTCGCGGCGCAGGCCCCCTTTGGGAAGCATCTGGCTAAAGTTCTACTTTGCGTGGTCGTACGAATCAACCACTGCGACGCTCACCGGAAACTGCACGGGGATGGGTCCGAACAGCAGTTCCTTGGCGGCGTTGGCGGCGTCCTCGATTGCCCTGATGCCAGCATCGACCAAGTGCTCCGGCGCATGGACCATCACCTCGTCGTGGAGGAAGAAGACGAGTTCCGCCCGGCCGGTGCCTTCCGCGCGCAAGGTACGCAGCCGCCGTCGTAATTCCGCGAGCCAGCACGCAGCCCAGTCCGCCGCCGAGCCCTGAACCACGAAGTTGCGCGTGAAGCGCCCCCTGGAACGTGCGATCGATTCCGCCCGGCGCTGCTCCTCGGCCGACGAAGAGCGCTGGCTCTGGAACCACCGGTCCGACGGCGGCGGGCAGCTGCGGCCCAGCCGGGTGGTGACCGTTCCGCCTGACTCGCCGGCGCGGGCGGCCCGTTCCACGAAGTCCACAGCCCGGGGGTAGGTTTTGGCGAGCTGTGGCATGAGCCGCCCTGCTTCACCGGAGGTGGCTCCGTACATGGCTCCCAGCAACGCCATTTTCGCCTTGGCGCGGTCGCCGCCGAACCCCTTGGCGGCTATGCCCGCGTAGAGGTCCTGGTCCCTGGCGGCCTCAGCCATGATCGAGTCCTTAGCGAGGGCCACCAGCACACGAGGCTCAAGCTGGGAAGCGTCCGCGACGATCAGTTTGTACCCGGGGTCGGCGTGGACGGCACCGCGGATTTGGCGCGGAATCTGCAGGGCACCTCCGCCCCTGGACGCCCAGCGGCCCGAGACGACGCCGCCCACCACATATTCAGGACGGAACCGGCCTGCGGCCACCCACGCATCAAGCCACGCCCAGCCGTTGGCTGCATGCAGGCGCGAAAGCTTTTTGTAGGCCAGGAGCGGGCCGATGGCGGGGTGCTTCGATTCCTTCAGCTCCCACTGCCGCGTGCTTTTCACCTCGATCCCGTTTCGGTGCAGGGCACGCATGAGATCCTGCGGTGAGTCAGGATTCAGGGTGGGCGCGTTCAGGAGGCTGCGCAGTTCCAGGTTCAACGCCTCAAGTTTTGCCGGCCGGTGGCCTATGGGCGGGCGGGGACCCAGATAATCCGCCAGAATCTCCTCGTGCAGGTCCTCCCGCCAGGGGACCCCGGCATGCTGCATTTCAGCAGCGATCATGGCGCTGGCGGATTCGGCGGCAAGTAGAAGCTGCAGCCGATTGCGTTTGTTCTCCTCAAGGGTCACGGACGCCAGGGCTACCTGTTGCGCGGCGTATTCCTCCCGGAGGTCCTCAAGGGTGTGCGGGGGATTGGGGGCGGTACCGGGATCGTCGAAAAGTGCGTCCTGTTCCGGCGGCGGAGGCGGCTGCAGGACCCGGGGGGGCTGCTGCGGGTCATCGAGCGTGATCTTGTCCGAGTTCACGGCATAGTCACTGTGAGCGGTGAACTGTGAGTGGGCAAGAATGTTTCCGCACAGACTCAGGTCGTAGCACCGGTCCAGTTCCACTCCCGACGCCAGCAGGGACGGGTACCAGTCCTGGGTCCGGTGCCAGATCCAGCGGGGTGGCTGCCCGCCCTGAGGCCGGCGTTCCAGGTCACGTACGACTGCGGCCAGTTCACCTGCACCGACAGGCCGGGGTTCTGGGTTGGACGGATGGGGGTAACCGACCTGCGTGAGTTCCTGCAGGACCGCGCCTAGGGGATGGGCGGCCAGCAGGAGGTACATGGTCCAATTCTGCCTTGTCTTCGAAGGTCCTTAGGCCGCACGACTCTTCCTGCACAGGGCTGTTGCCACCGGCACTGTCCACATACGGACGTGCTCCCCTCATGCCTTCCGGTTCGTTGGGGGAAAGTGGCGTCATGAGCAGGCACCAGCTGACCCCGTCCCACATTGATCCCGGCAAGTCCGCGCCCTCGTCCCGGCGGATTGCTGGTGATCTCCCGCCGGCACTTGAAGGGGCCTACGGCGGGAACCAGGGTGGGGATGGCGGAGCCTGGTTGCCGGACGGTGCGGAAGAAGTTCTCCTGGTTACCTCCTCCACTGTCCTGCGAGCCGAAGTGGAGCGCATTGTCGCCGCTGCCGGAGCCCACCTTCGCGTTGTAGCCGATGCACTTGAAGGCGGCAGGTACTGGGACGGCGCAGCGGCAGTTCTAGTGGGGAGTGACATTCGTGAACTGCCTCCCCGGCGGCAGGCACCAGCCGTCCTCGTGGGACTGGATGGTGAAGGTGACAGCCTGTGGCACCTGGCTGCAGCCCTCGGCGCGGAAAGGGTTGCCGTGCTGCCGGACGCCGCTGCGTGGCTCGCCGATCACCTGAGCCGCTCCAGGTCCCCGGGCCCTGGCGGACTCATCCTGGGCGTTACCGGCGGGTGCGGCGGGGCCGGCGCCACTACCGCGGCCATCTGGATAGCGCAGGCGGCCGCCGGGATGGGTGCACGGGTGCTGCTCGTTGACGGCGACCCCTGGGGCGGCGGGCTGGAACTGGCCATTGCTGCGGAGGAAACCCCGGGCCTGCGTTGGCCTGATCTTTCCGAAGCCCGTGGCAGCATCGATCCCGGTCAGCTGTCTGAGTCACTTCCGGTCTCGGGGGGATTCTCGTTCCTGTCTTGGCCTGCCAGCCGGGAACAAGCCGCTCCGGTGGCAGCTGCTACCACCACGGGGGTTCTGGATGCCGCGCGCCGGGGGTACGAGCTGGTGGTCGTGGACATTGGCAGGGGAACCGGACCGTTGCAGTCCTATGCGTGGGACTGCGACCGCATCATGATGGTGGTACCGGCGCAGCTGAAGGCCGCGGTCGCAGCCGTACGCCTTCTTCAGGAGTTCCCACCGCTTGAAGCTGCGCTTCTGGTGCGGGGCAGGCCAGGGGCGGCACTGGACGGATCCCTCATTTCCGAGGCCATCGGGCTTCCCGTGCAGGGCCGCGTTCCTGACCTTCGCGGTGTCAGTGCGGCCATGGAGTCCGGCCGGCTCCTGGACCTCGGCAGGCGGCGGAGCGTGCGGCATTTCGCTGCCTCCGTGCTCGATTCCCTCGGGGACGACTTGCTGGCAGGCGAGCTCGCATGAAGCAGCAGCCTTCCCCGTATGGAGCGGGGCCGGTGGACGGATTGCGGCGGCGAGCCCGAAACATTGAAAGCCAGCGCCGCGATCCGCGCCGGGATGCCCGCCTTCCGGTGGACTCGGGACTGCTGGAATCGGTTCGTGAGTCCATGATGGCCGATGCCGGGGCGGTGACCCCCTCCCGGGTGGCAGCCGCTGTCCAGGCTACCGGCAAGTTGCTGGGCACCGCCGGGTCGCTCGCGGCGGTGGAGCGGATCAGCGCGGAGCTTAACGGGCTGGGACCGCTGCAGGAGCTCACCCGGGATCCGGCGGTTACGGACATCTTCGTCAATGCACCGGATTCCGTCTGGGTGGACCGCGGCCGGGGCGTTGAACGCGTGGTTGTGGCATTCAGCGACGAGACACAGTTGCGGGCGCTTGCCTGCAGGTTGGTGGCGGCAGGAGGACGCCGCCTGGATGACGGTTCGCCTTGCGTGGATGTGCGGCTGCCGGGCGGCTACCGCGTCCATGCCGTACTCCCGCCGGTGTCCACAGCGGGAACGCTGCTCAGCATCAGGATCCGCCGCGAGCGGGTGTTCACCATGGACGAGTTGCAGGCTGCCGGCATGTTCGGGCCCCTCGTGAAGGAAGTGCTGGGAAAGGTGCTGGAACTCAGGCTGAGTTTTCTGATCAGCGGTGCCACCGGTTCCGGGAAGACCACCTTGCTGTCCACTTTGCTCGGTCTCTGTGCCCAGGAGGAGCGGCTGGTCCTCATTGAGGACGCGTCGGAACTGAACCCCGTCCATCCGCATGTGGTCTGCCTCGAATCCCGGCATGGAAACCTTGAAGGCGGCGGGGAAGTGAGCTTGGGCGAGCTTGTCCGGCAGGCACTGCGCATGCGGCCGGACCGGTTGGTGGTTGGTGAGTGCCGCGGCGCCGAGGTACGCGAATTACTGACAGCAATGAACACCGGCCACAGCGGTGGGGGTGGAACCATCCACGCGAATACTGCTTCTGCCGTTCCCGCCCGGCTCACGGCGCTTGGCGCGCTCGCCGGGTTGAGCCCGGAAGGTGTTCAGCTTCAGGCGGCCAGTGCCCTCGACGTGGTGATCCACGTCGACAGGACCATCCGCGGCAGGGAAGTGGCGTGTATTGGAATCATTGCCGACGGCCCCACCGGTCTTCGGGTGCTGTCTGCACTGGAGGCAACGGAGGGCACGGCCGTTCCAGGTCCGGCTTGGCCCGCCCTCGCCGGCCGGCTTGGACTTGAACCGGGGAACACCCTGTGACCGGTTATCTTGCAGCCGTTCTGATGCTGGCTGCGGTATTGGTCCTTCGTCCGCCCCAGGGCGCGGCAGCGAGGCTCCGCCGCACAGCCGGCGGTTTTGCTCCCTCAGCAACAGGCAGTCCTTTGGGCCGCCTGTATCGGTGGGTCAGGCCCGGCACCAGGGAAGCGGCGATATCTGGTTCCGCCGTACCCATGACTCTCGTGGTTCAGCAACTGGCCGCCCTGCTTAAAGGCGGGCGAACGCCCGCCCGGCTCTGGGACGAACTGTGGTTTCTGTATGGCACTGCCACAGGACGCGTGGCCGCAGTCCTGACTGTGGCCGGCTATGGTTCCGGGCCTCCATCCTTGCTTGCGCCCGGCCGGGCGCAAGCAGAAACGGGAGGGCTGCCTGCCAGTGGCCTGAGCGGAGGGTCGGCCGCGGTGCTTGCTGCAGCACGTGCGGCTGCCAGCACCGGGACTCCGGTTTCGGAGGCCATCCGCCGCTCCTTGCCTGCAGCCTTTCCAAGGCGCGGCAGGGAACTCCGGATATGGTCGGAACTGGCCGCATGCTTTGACATCGCAGAAGCAAGCGGCTGCCCCCTGGCTGACGTACTCACCAGGTTCGCGTCGCAGCTCGAAGTGGAGGACGACGCCGACGCAGCCCGCCAGACAGCGCTGGCCGGACCCAAGGCCACGGTCAGTCTGTTGACCTGGCTTCCACTCATGGGGCTGGGTTTGGGAATCGCCCTTGGCGTGGACCCGCTGGCCATACTGCTGGGCACTCCGCTGGGGCTCGCGGCGCTGGCCGCCGGGATTGCGCTGACCGTGGCGGGCAGAGTGTGGTCCGCAAAGCTGGTGGCGGCGGCGGCCGGTGCGGAAGCGCCATGACCGAAGCGGCTGTTTTGGCAATTGCGCTCTTCCTTGCCATGGCCGCGGCAGCGTGGCTCCTGTGTCCCGGCAAGGGCAGTGCACGGAAGCGGCTCAGCAACCTACCATCGGCTGGCCCCCACGTTTCGGGAACTAATCAGGCGGGTGTGGATGGACGGCCGCGGAACCGCGCCGGTCCCGATGGCCTGAGGGACACCGCCATGATGCTCGAACTCGTGGCCGCAATGCTGGACGCCGGGTCCGGCATTGGGCGTTCCCTCGAACTGGTGTCGACCAGTGCTTGCACCCAGTACAGGGAGTCCCTCCGGCCGGTTGTCTCGGCGCTCGCAATCGGAGCGGACTGGGAAACTGCGTGGCGCAGCTCGGCCGTCCGGCTTCCCGCGATCCTGGAACTGCGGGACGCGCTGGGGTTCGCAGCACTCACGGGTGCGCCGTCCTCCGCCATTCTCTATGCGCAGGCTGCCAGGCTCCGCCGAGAAAGATTTCGTGCTGCTGAAAAGCGGGCGGCCTCGCTGGGCGTGAAGTTGGTGGTCCCGCTGGGCCTGTGCGCGCTTCCGGCCTTCATTTGCCTGGGCGTCGTGCCCGTCCTGCTTGCCCTGGTGCCGTCCGGATCCTAGCCGGAACGAGGGTGCCGGCCGGACTCGAAAAGACACGCTCTTTTCCTCCACAGCGGGGAACAGGCCTGACTTTTCCACTTACCCCAGCCCGGGCCTTATCGCCCGAAGCAGGGCCCGGAAGAGTCGAAGCAGCCGGCAACCCTGCTGGCCCACAGGAAGGAAACAGCCCATGTCCATCAACCAGGACCGCCACTACGCTGCCGGAGCTGCAGTACTCGCAGCATCCCGATCGAACACCAAACGGCTTTTCGCCGGCGGCCGTCCCACATATACCGACCAGGCGGGCACCGCAACACTGCCGGCCAACGTTGTGGAGCTCTACCCTGAAGCAACTGTCCCGCGTCAACGTTCGGGCGTACGCCGAATGATGGGGTCGGAAGCAGGCATGGCCACCGCTGAGTACGCTATTGCGACTCTCGCAGCCGTTGGCTTTGCGGGGCTGTTGGTCTTCATCCTTCGCAGCGAGGAAGTACGGGGGTTCCTGCTGAACCTGATCCGTACGGCACTGGCACTGCCATGAGTTGTGCACCGGACGCGTTGCGCCTCCGGCTGCCTCCGGCGCCAGGCAGCCGGAGGGCTCCGTGGCCACATTCGGGTGCTTTTGGGCACTGCAGGCCAGGAGATCACTGCCGTTGTAAGAGCGGCCGCCACGTGGCTGGGTCCTGCGGTGCAGTCACCGCGGAGTTCGCCGTAACACTGCCCGCCGTCCTGCTGTTGCTGGCCATGCTCCTCGCGGGTGCCGCGGCCGGTGTTACCCAGCTGCGCTTGGAAGAGGGAGCACGGGCCGGCGCCCGGGCGTTGGCCCGCGGTGACGATTCCGCTACGGTGGAAAGGATCGTCAGGACCCTCTCGGGTGCATCAGCCTCCGCGGTTGTCGCAGCCGACGGGGAGTGGTTGAGTGTGACGGTCAGGGACCGGGTAGGCGGCCCTCTGGGGGCGTCGATTCCCTGGACGCTCACCGCCCGTGCTTCGACCCGCAGTGAAACGCCAACCGCAAGCGAGCACCAACCAAACCACGGGGGCACCCACGGCGGCGGGGCTGCCGGTCAGCTGCATCTGCGGCCGGCTGTTGGTACCGGGGCAGGCGCCGAATGAGGGAATTCAGCGAACAGATAAAGCAGGTTGTGGACGGACGGGAACGCGGGTCCGGGACCGTCCTGGCTGCAGGACTGGCCCTGGTGGTGATGATGGCCATCGCGCTGCTGCTGCTCCTTGCGCAGTCGGCCGTGATGGCCAGCCGGGCAGCCTCCGCCGCTGATCTTGCTGCGCTCGCCGGGGCTGACGCCCTGCGGGGCATCACGGACGGGGAACCATGCACGGTGGCTGCGGAAGTAGCTGCCCGACATGTTTCCTCGGTGCTCAGCTGCTCGGAGGGGGAGGGGCACACACTTGAGGTTCGCACCGAGCTGACGGAGAGGACCATCCTGGGTGCAGCGACCGGTCATGCCCGGGCAGGACCTCCCCCGTAGCCCGCAGCCCTGCCCCTCATTGCCCGGCTTCCCCTGGGCTGACGGCTCGTCCTTGGCCTGACGGCGTGGCGACCGTCAGCGCTTGACGTCCACGCTCATCGCGCTGGCCTCGGTGGCGTCCTTGAGCAGGACATCGAGCAGGGTGACCGCCGCCGCCTTGTCCAGTGGGTTGTTTTTGTTCCCGCATTTGGGTGACTGGACGCAGGAGGGGCAGCCGGATTCGCACTCGCAGGCCTTGATGGCGTCCCGCGTCGCGGCCAGCCACACCTTTGCCTTGTCGAAACCGCGCTCGGCGAAGCCGGCCCCGCCGGGGTGCCCGTCATACACAAAGATGGTGGGCACCCCAGTGTCGGCATGCAGGGCAGTGGATACGCCGCCAATATCCCACCGGTCGCTGGAGGCTACAAGGGGAAGCAAGCCGATTGCTGCGTGTTCCGCCGCATGCAGGGCCCCCGGGAACTGGGCCTCGATCAGTCCGGCGGCAGTGAGGAACCGGTTATCAACCACGAACCATACTGCCTTGGTGAACAACTCCCTGGCGCCAAGATCGAGCGGTTCCTCGCCGAGGATCTCGTTGGAAATCAGGGCTTTACGTTGAAAGGACACCACCTGCGTGGTGACCTTCACGTCGCCGAAATGAAGGGAAACATCGCCCCATGTGGCTGTGCGCTGCGTTTCCAGTACCTCGATCTGCGTCACATCCCGGGCAGTGGTGTAGTAGTCGGGATTGGCGCGGCGGACCACCACACAATGGTCGTCCTCGTTGAGATCCTCCACCACGTAGCTGTCGCCCTGGTGAATGTAAACGGCACCGGTGTGCGCCTGGTAGTGGGTCTGGGGGGAGTCCATTGTGCCGAGCAGGGAACCAGTATCGGCATCGACAATGCTTACCGGCCCGCCGCCGTCGGCCCTCAGATTGACCATTGCGGCGGCACTCTGGGAATGGGTCCAGAACCAGCCGGCAGGGCGGCGGCGAAGGTAGCCTTGGGCCACCAGGCGGTCCAGGAGCATTTCCGCGGTGCTCCCGAAAAGGTCAAGTTCGCCGACCCCCAGCGGGAGTTCGGCCGCTGCCGCGCAGAGATGCGGGCCGAGCACGTATGGGTTCGACGGGTCGAAGACAGTAGCTTCCACCGAGACGTCGAAGATCGCTTCGGGATGGTTCACCAGGAACGTGTCCAGTGGATCGTCGCTGGCCACAAAGGCCGCGATGGCGTCCTGCCCCGCCCGGCCCGCCCGCCCGATCTGCTGGAAAAGCGAAGCGCGGGTGCCCGGCCAGCCAGCAACCAGGACGGCATCCAGACCGGAGATGTCGATGCCCAGCTCCAGCGCGGAGGTGCTTGAAACACCCAAGAGCCCGCCCGAGCGCAGGGCCTTCTCCACCGCCCGGCGTTCCTCGGGAAGATAGCCGGAACGGTAGGCAGCCACACGCTGCGGCAGGCTTGGATCGACCTCGTCAAGGAGGCGTTTGGTGATGGACGAGATGGTCTCCGCCCCGCGCCGGGACTTAATGAAGGCTATGGTGCGGACCTGGGCCGACACCAGGTTCGCGAGCAGGTCCGCGGTTTCCGCGACAGCGGTGCGCCTCTCCCTGGCGCCGTTCTC
>NZ_JBNHFF010000027.1:0-24734 GCF_059089965.1 Arthrobacter sp. SPT-J7 | reverse complement strand
GGATAAACGCCTCTGTGTCGGCCCCAGCCAGGGCAGGACCGGTGGGATTGTTGGGGGTGCACAAAAGGATTACCTTCGTGCGGGCCGTGACTGCCGCGGCCATGGCCTTGAGATCATGGCGGCCGCCCTCAGCCAGCGGAATAGGGACGCCTTCCGCACCGGAGAGGCCAACACTGATGGGGTAGGCCTCGAACGAGCGCCAGGCGTAGATAATTTCATCCGGACTGCCGTCTTCGTTCCGCCCCGCGAACGCAGCCAGGATCTGGTTCAGGGCGCCCAGGCTGCCTGCGCCAGTGACGATGTCCTCGGCGGGAACATCCAGGAACGCGGCGAGCTCTGTGCGGAGCCTGCTGCTCAGCGGATCCGGGTAGCGGTTGAAATCCGTGTGCCGTGCAATCGCCTCGATGACCGCAGGAATCGGGGGCAAAGGGTTTTCGTTGGAAGACAGCTTGTAACTGGCCAGTCCGTCCACGGCGACTGGAGGTTTGCCAGCGGCATAGCGGGGCAGCTTTGCCACCACAGGGCGCGGCTGGATGCCCCCGGCGAGGGTATCTGATGAAGTCATGCAACCCAGCCTACTTCTCCCGCCGCGGGACGGAATGCGGCATGTGCGGGTCGCGCCCAGCCGCCGCAGTGGAACGGGCAACCGGACGGGTGCATCACAACCGCGGACCCGTCCGGCCACCTGTTTCTTTCGCCCCGCTGGGAGGGCCTACACCCGGGGAGTGCTGTCGGAGCTGGTGCCCGCCAGCTGGGGAGCCCAACCGTCGGTTCCCCGGAGATAGGCCTCCGTGGTGAACTCCTGCGCCCTCCCCGGTTCGAGTTGCGGCCTGTCCGGGGTGATGCGGGACCCCGGGCCATTGTTGTTGAATTCGTGGAAGCGGGCTTCCCGCCAGGAGAAACCGCTCATGTCTGTCCAGGGTGCGTCTGAAATATGCCGGCCCAGCCAAGAATCCCGGATGAGCACCTGGGCAATGGCTTCCACGTCCCCGCTGGGGTGCCAGGGACGGCCCAAATGGACTGAACCGGCAGCGGCGTCTGACACAAAGCGGCAGCCGGAGAACAAGTACCCGTGCTTGATCCCGATATTCAGGCTGCCTGCCGAAACGTAGCCGTTGTTGCTGCCGGACCCACGGTCAAGGGAGCGGATTTCACTTCCGGAGAAGACCGCAGTGCCCCGGCCGAAGATGAAATCCACGTCGCCTTCGATGTAGCAGCCGCTGAAGAAGAAACGCGACTGTACCCCGCGGGAGGGGGAATCAACCAGCAGCGTGTCCTGGTTGCCCAGGCACCGGACGTTGTTGAGGACGGCACGGTCTCCTGTCAGGAAGAGCGCCACCGCTTGGCGGTTCTTCATCTCCTGGTTGGCACCCTCGTCAAAGTCATTGCTGAAGGTGATGTTTGAAGCGGTAAAGTCCGGCCCGTCAATCCGAACGCTTGCGCTTCCGCCCGTCCCGTAGGGTCCGGTACCGTCCGGCTTAGGAGTGCCGGAGGCGTTGTTGTACACCAGGACAACGTCTTCCGCTTTCCTGCCGAGCCCCAGGAACGAGATTCTTGGCTTGTTGGCCGGCACCCTGATGGCCTCCCGATAGACGCCGGGCTGGATCCGGATAAGGGTGCGGCGGGTGCTGCCTGCGGCCACCGCGTCCACTGCGGCCTGGACTGTCGTGAACGCCTGGCCCCTGCCCACCTCCAGGATCGTGGGCTTGTCCACGGGGCGTTCGCTGGGCCAGTAGATGCCGGTGAGGGCATTCAGCCCGGCATTGAGGTGCTGGAAGTACCCGGGGGGAAGCGCTTGTTGCGCGCGAAGTTCAGACGCAACCAGCCTTGCCACAGCCAGGGCGCCTTCCGCCTGGAAATGGGTATTGTCGGTCACGCCTTGCGGGTACTGCGGATACTGGCCCGGCGAGGCATAGAGAAAGTGGGACTTGGTTCCCTCTTCGCCGAGCTTCTGCCACAGATCCTTTGAGGAAGCGGTGAGGTCTACAAGCGGCGTCCTGGTGGCCGCGGCGAGTTCACGTACAGCCCGCGGGTATGCACCGTGGGAGTCCTGGGCGATGCCAAGGGCACTGAACCGGCGGCGTTCCACCGGCGTTACCAGTACGGCTTTGGCGCCACGGCCGGCGGCACCGTCAATGTACTTCTGCAGGTACTTCTTAAAAGTGGTCTGCGGATCGGTTCCCCTGGCAGGGTCTTCAACCTTCTCGTCATTGTGCCCGAAGGAGATGAGCAGGAAGTCGCCAGGCTGGAGCAAGGCCACCACCTCATCCAGCAGGCCCGCGTCGGCGAAGCTCTTGGACGAAGCTCCGGACCAGGCGTAGTTGAAGACGTCGGCCTGTGGCCCCAACAGCAGCGGGAGGGCCTGCCCCCAGCCGGCCCGGGGACGTTCGGAGTGCTGGTAGGCGGAGGAGGTGGAATCGCCCACCACGAAGATCACGGGCTTGGTTCTTGCGTGCGGGGGGACCGTCACGGCGCGGACTGCGGCTTCTGAGCGGGCAACCCCCGGCCCGGCGAATCCGGCGGCCGCGGTCACTGCTCCAGCTGCAACAGCCGCCAGCATTGAGCGGCGCGTGGGTTGGAAGCGCCGCATCAGCGGGCATCCCCCGCCGTGAAGATCGGCCCGACGGCGTCCGCCAGGAGGGCGGGAACGGCCTGGGCGGCGTTGACGTGCGTCCGCAGTACGGGCGTCCAGGTGTCATCGGCGCTCAACTGCCTGTCCGCAGGCGCAGTTTCGTTATAGGCGGCGCGGAGGTCCACGATTTTGCCGTTGACTGCGTTTCCGCTGGTGGTGATGACCTTCCCCTTGAAGTAGGAGATCAGGGACTGCACGGGGATGTCCGCGGGGAGTGTGAAGGCATTGGCCTCGGCGTGCAGGTGTGACTCAACACCTGCACCGAAGGTGTATCCGTATGGGATATCCGAACCTGGGGTTGTCTTGAAGTGGTTGTTGTAGACGTCCACCTGGCCAAAACGCACCCGGGGTGCGCGCTGGCCGACGTTCTCGAAAACGTTGTGGTGGATGGTCACCCGCAGCTTGCCGGCGTCTCCCCGGCTGGTCGAATCCGTGGACCCGATGAGCAGGAGCTTGTCGTGCTCTGAGAACCGGTTGTAGGACATCGTTACGAGGTCGGAGCCGTTGGTGACGTCCACTGCTCCGTCGTGGACCTGGTACGGGCGGCCGAAGTAGCTGGGCTGGGCGCTGTCCAGGTTCGGGGCATCGGTAAAGTGCGAGTGGTCCACCCACACGTGCTTCGAGCCGTTGATGATCTGCAGCAGGTCGTACTCGCTGTTCCAGTTGCCCGTGGCCCCGTCCGTGGGGTCCCATGACGGGAAGCAGTCGGCGGCGTCCCGCACGGTGAGGTTCCGGAAGATGACGTTTTCTGCGCCGTTGACCCTCAGGGCGGCTCCAGTGATGCTGCTGTCCGGGCCGGCACCGACGATCGTAGTGTTGCTGGGGATGTCCCACCGGATGGCGGCGGCCTGCTTGGATGCGGCCAGTCGCCGCGCATTCTCCTGCGCGCCCTCCGGCTTTTTCGCAGTTCCGTAGCGGGCCGGGTCGAAATCATAGAGGTACTGGGCGAGGGAGTAGCCGGTACCGCTGGCATAGTCTTCGCAGCTCACCGGTGCGCCGTCCGGGGTGGCGTTGGCGGCAATGTCCCCATGGACCCTGATGATTTTGGATTCAGTGCCCGTAGCGAGGGCCGCGAGGAGCTGTCCTCTGTTGGAGACGTCGTAGATCCGGTCTTCCGCTGCGGCTGACCCGCCGGTGGTGCCGGCCCCCGAGGCCGCCCAGCCGTCGTTCTTGGGGAGTACTTGGCGTTCAAGCGGCTGGCGGGCGGTCTGGGCTGTCGGATCCGCCTGCGGGGATGGAGTTGCTGATGAATGGGCAGGTGCTGCGAGCAGGGATACGGCGATGGCCGCGGCGACCGATACGGGCGCGAATGGCATCTTCTTGCGCATGATCTCTCTTCCTTCATTGGAATGAACCACGCTTCGGTGCCGGTCTGGAATCACCAACACGTCAGAAAGCGATTTCTCAACTATGGGAAAACGCTTTCTGCTTGTCAAGGGCTAGTTGATATTTGACACCGGTTTTCATACCCAAGTCACGGGCACCCGTCACGCTCGGGCGGGGCTTTACGCAGGGAACGGTCCGACGCTTCAGCGTTACCCCGCAGGGGCCTCCCCGGGGTATGCAACCATTGGGTTATGCGACTGATTGCCCGGGTACTGATCAACGCCCTTGCCCTCTGGGTGGCCAGCTGGATGCTGCCGGGGCTGGAAATTTCCAGCTCCGCAGCCACGGACGCAGTGGCACAAACCGGTGTGACGCAGGGACCGGACACCATCGGGATTGTCCTTGCCTACTTGTTCATCGGCGCCATCTTTGGCTTGGTGAACGCCTTGGTCCGCCCGTTGGTGAGCCTCCTCGCGCTGCCCCTCACTATCCTGACTCTCGGCCTGTTCACGGTTGTCATCAACGCGGCGATGCTCTACCTGACATCCTGGATCAGCAGCTACACGCCGGTGAACTTCACCATCGATTCCTTCTTCTGGACTGCGGTTTTCGCGGCGATCATCATCACCTTGGTCTCGCTGGTGGCTGGCCGGATTACTGGAACCCGAAGGTAGCTGAACATCCGGGGCGCTGCCGCTGCAGATGCTGAAGGAACCTCCCTACCGGCCGCCGTACCCGCGCTCCTGCCTGCCGGTGTCGGCTGCATGGAGATTTGGCGTGGGAGCCTTGGCACGCGTCAGGGAAAAGCGGGTAGCGGTGGCTGCGCCGCCCGCGCCGAGCACAGCCACCAGCACGGTGGTTGACCCGGCCAACGAGGGGTCATCGCTGGCTGAAACGAGCCGGGCAGCGTCCTGATAGCCGCTCAGCTGGTGGCCCGGACCGATGCCCACATTCTCCCCAGTCTGCACGTGCAGGTTGTTCGTCATCGTGGCTGTGACCTGGTTTTTGGCATCCGGGTTGGGCGCACCGTCGGTGCCGGGGACCCAATCCGTCCGGTGCTCAAGATGGAGGGTGCTGACGTCCGCATTCGCCCTGATTCCAGCGACGGGCGACCCTGCCGTGAGAACGTACTTGAGGTTGTAGTCAGCCAGGAATTCCTCGCTTGCTGCCAAGTTCATGGCGTGAATCCCTCCTTGGCTATAGCCAACTCCCACGACAGTTGCTCCCCTTTGGGCTCCAGCCGCCGTCAGCGCCTCCATAACTGCCGCCCTAACGTTCTTGGAATTGCTGCCTACCCCTTCGGCTATTCCGCTCAAGCCAAAAGGATTCCCGCTCGCAACTCCACCATCCAATTGGGTCCCCGGGATCACCACCACGTAAACGTTCTGTCCGTCGTGATCGACCTCGATGACTTCGATGAAACCCGCCCCGCGCTGATCAATCAGCCTGACGCGTTCAAGCAGCCCTGTGGGAGAAGCGTCGAGGTCAATTGGAATGCTCTCCTTTCGCTCGAGCTCCACTTGCCGGGACCGCATGCTTGGCCACGCACCCTCCAGCAGCGCCTTGAGAAAGGGCGTGGCGGGTACCGCCCCTGCTGACATGTTTTCGAGGGCACTTCTGTTGAGGAAGCCAGTCCTCCAAAAGTCTGCATGCCTTTCCCGTTCAGCCTCCAGGTCTGGAATGCCAATACTCCGCCCAGTCGCCGCCACGGTCTCCGCTATCTCGTACTCCCGTTTGCAGGCCCGCACCTGGCCGCTCATGCGCTGCAGCTCGAGCCGCACTGCCTGCAGGCTCCGCTCGGACTCCCCTACCGCGCTCAGGGCAATGGTCCCGGACCAGCGGGGCAGGTTCTGGAAGGGAACGAGGTCTTCCCAGATGCGGCGGACTTCAACCTCCAGTTCGGAAAGCCTGGCAGCGAGGTCTTCCACCCTTTCGGCACCTCCGGCCAGTTCCTCCAACTGGAAACTGATGCCGCCGACACCACCACGGATCGTGAGGGGCCCGTCGTCGGGAGGAGCGTACACCCTTATGGGGCCGCTCCCGGACGGCGTAGCTTCGGCCATCACGGCCTGCCCGGATAAGTGCAGTCAGCGGTGAAGGTTTCGCGGGCATGCCTCTCCACAGCAGCCTTCGCTTCGAGGAGCCCCTCAAGGGCGTACCGCAAAGCAGCACACTGCAGTGATACCGCATCCCGGTAAGCCCGGCCGGCCGGCGACTCCCATTCCAGCAACTGAATATCCCTGAAGCCTGCCAGGACGTCCTCGCCGCGACGAACGCAGGAGGCCACACGCGCGGCCACCTGCTCCACCTGGGAAGCGCGCAACATATCCTCCTGCAGGTTTGTCCCTGCCGGCTCACTGCTCACTGCCGTTCCCCTTCCCGGAATCGCCCAGCGCCCGCACGTACGCCCTGACCTACTGGCGTGAACGCTACGGAGGACAATCTGGCGGCCCAACCGCCGCCGTCGCCTATGTGGACAAGTAATCCCGCAGGAATGGCTCAAGCCGCCGCAGGAGTTCATGAAAGAATCAGCACATGCCTGAAACTGCCGCCACAGCTGACACCCGTACCCCTTCAGGACGCCTGGCCCTCGCCGCGTCCCCGGAAAGAATCTCGCTCGGCCCGCTGGACGGCCGTTACCAGTCCGCCGTCGCCCCGCTCGTGGATTACCTGTCCGAGGCGGCACTCAACCGCGACCGCGTGGCCGTTGAAGTTGAATGGCTTATCCATCTGACCAGCAACAACGTGCTTCCCGGCGCCGGTCCCCTGACCCCTTCTCAGCAAGACCAGCTGCGCGCCATCGTCACCGAATTCGACGCCGGATCGGTGGCCGAGCTGGCTGACATCGAAGCGGTGACCGTCCACGACGTGAAGGCCGTGGAGTACTACATCGGCCGGCGCCTCCCGGCGATCGGCATCGAAAACCTCACGGCCATGGTGCATTTCGGCTGCACGTCCGAGGACATCAACAACCTCTCCTACGCGCTGGGCGTGAAGGGTGCTGTGGAGGACGTGTGGCTTCCGGCAGCGCGCGCCCTGGTGGCGCAGATCAGCAAGATGGCCCAGGACAACCGGGCCGTCCCCATGCTGTCCCGCACCCACGGACAGCCCGCCACCCCCACCACGCTGGGCAAGGAACTGGCCGTCATCGCGCACCGGCTCACGCGCCAGCTTGACCGCATCGCCAAAACTGAATACTTGGGCAAGATCAACGGCGCCACCGGCACCTACGCCGCCCATGTTGCGTCGGTTCCCGGCGCGGACTGGCAGCAGGTGTCCAAATCCTTCGTGGAAGCACTGGGACTGACCTGGAATCCCCTGACCACCCAGATCGAAAGCCACGACTGGCAGGCTGAACTCTACGCCGACGTCGCGCGCTTCAACCGCATCCTGCACAACGTCTGCACGGATATCTGGAGTTACATCTCCATCGGCTACTTTGCGCAGATCCCCGTGGCCGGCGCCACAGGGTCCTCCACCATGCCGCACAAGGTGAACCCCATCCGCTTCGAAAACGCCGAGGCCAACCTGGAAATCTCCTCCGGGCTGCTGGATGTACTGGGATCCACGCTCGTTACGTCCCGCTGGCAGCGTGACCTCACAGACTCCTCCAGCCAGCGCAACATCGGTGTAGCATTCGGCCACTCACTCCTGGCCATCTCCAACGTGGCCAAGGGCCTGGAACGCCTCGACGTTGCCGAGGACGTGCTGGCCGGAGACCTGGACACCAACTGGGAAGTCCTGGGCGAAGCGATCCAGATGGTCATGCGGGCAGAGGCGATCGCCGGCGTCGAAGGCATGGAGAACCCCTACGAGCGGCTCAAGGACCTCACCCGCGGACAGCGTGTTGACGCCGCCCGCATGCAGGAATTCGTCCAGGGTCTGGGCCTCTCCCCCGAAGCCGAAGCCCGGCTCCTCGCGCTGACCCCGGGGAAGTACACCGGCATCGCGGACCGGCTGGTGGACCACCTGAAGTAAAAGTACGACGGCGGCGCCGGGTCCGGGAGGGCCCGGCGCCTTCCTTCATTCCTCCCCTTCCGGCCGGCCAGCGCCCTGCTTCAAGGTGCGAAACTGGAGGAATGAAGCTGCTTCTGATCCGCCACGGACAAACTCCGGGCAACGTGCTTGGCCAACTGGACACCGCCCACCCCGGTCCCGGGCTTACTGAACTGGGTGAGCGGCAGGCCGAAGCCCTGGCCCGGTCGCTGGCGAAGGAGCCAATCGAGGCTCTTTATGCCTCCACCCTGGTTCGAACCCAGGTCACCGCAGCACCGTTGGGCCGGCTGCACAGCCTGGACGTCGAAGTCATGGATGGCCTCCACGAAATCGAGGCTGGGTCACTGGAAAAACTGACCGACCACGAGTCGCACAAACGGTACATGGGCACGGTGTTTTCCTGGGCCGCCGGGGATCTTGACCAGCGGATGCCGGCCGGGCCCGACGGCCACGACTTCTTCGATCGGTTTGATGCAGCCATTGCCCGGGTTTTGGAACGTGCATCCGGGGATCAGGCCACTGCAGCAGTTGTCAGCCACGGCGCTGCCATCCGGACCTGGGCCGGACGGCGGGCCGAGGACGCAGACCACGAGTTCGCCGCGAAACACGCATTGGCCAACACCGGGATTGTAGCGCTGGAGGGTGATCCGGACAGCGGGTGGAGGCTGATCCACTGGGACGGCAGCCCGGTGGGCGGCCTGGCACTTGCCGATCCCACGGCTGAGGACCCTACCGGACGGAACGTGGAGGGGCCCTAAACCGGCTGCCCGATCCGGCGGGCCGGGAACAGGGCTATTTTTCGGCACGGGCTGGTGCTCCCCACAACGGGTACCGGGGGCACAAGCCGCGCAGCCATCACGGCCGCCTCAGCCGCGCTCGGCCGTGCATTGCTGTCCATAGCCGTCAGGGTCCCCAAAAAGCTGCACCATCCTGGACCTAGGGAGTCCGGGATGACCGGGCTGCGAAGGGTCCTCGCCACCAGGGATTCGATGACGGTGCCGGGAAAGGCTTTCGACCCCGTGAAAAGCTCCAACAGGACCAGGCCCATGGCGTAGACGTCCCAGGTGGTCTGGGCTGATCCACCCGCCGCCTGCTCTGGACTCATATAGTGCACCGTTCCTGACGAGATCCCCGGCTCGGGAGCCGAGCCGGCGGCAGCCACGATGCCGAAGTCGATGATGCGCACCGGGCTCCTCCGCAGGCCGCTGAGCATCAGGTTGGCGGGCTTGATGTCACGGTGGACCAGTCCCTGCCCGTGCAGATGGGCAAGAGCCCCAAAGAGGCCGGATGCCCAACCGGCAACATCACCGGCACCGGGCCGGGCGGTGCGGGCTGTCTCTGCGAGGCTGTCGCCGAGGGCGAGCTCTTCAACCAGGAATGGGCGGCCGGCCAGTGGCGTCCCGGCGGGCATCACGCCGTGGGCGATGAACCTGATTATGGAAGGGTGCTTCAGTGCGGCCAGGACCTCTGCTTCATTGCGGATCCTCTCGAAGTGCTTTTCGGAGCTGCCAACGGCGACTTTGACGGCAACATCGGGACCGCCCGCACGGTCGGCAGCGCGGAAAACCTCCGCCAGTGAGCCCCGGCCCAAGCGTTCTCTGAGGTGGTAACGGCCCGCCGCCAGGGCCTTGACGGAAAGAGGGGCAGCGCTCTTCTGCAGTGGCGCTGTTGCGGCGGAACTCATGCGGAGAGGGCCGCTGTATGGGCTTCTCCCGGACCATCAAACTGCTCCCGGGAAGCGTAGGGGGACCGGACCCAGGCGTCGAGCTGAAAGCCGCAGCCGCAGCGCCAGACGGGAGGAAGCCGGACGGGACCGCCGCCGTCGGGCTCGAAGGTGTAGCCGACGGCGACCGGCCCCACAGCAGGCGTAACCAGTTCCATGGATATTCCGCAGTGCAGGGGGGCTTCGCGCCACACGCTGTTCACCTGCCCTGCATCGTGCAGCGCCACGCTGTTGGCACAGGCGCCAAGGCCGCCAAGCTCAGTAAAAGTTACCAACACACTCACGACTCCAGCCGAAGTAATTTCAGGATTGATCGTAAGCATACATATTACTAGGCAATCTAGCTAGTCAAGCTAGTTACTTCTCGGCGCGCCCGTCACCAACGTCCTGCAGGGCGTCAGTCATTCGCTGAAGGAAGTTGATGACAACATGCGCCTCCTCGGCGCTTAACCCTTCAGCAACCCCCATCATGCGGCGGTGCATCGCACCGAGGGTCACTCGGACTTCCCTGTCCGACTCAACGGTTGGAACCACCACCACGGAGCGCCGGTCCGTAGGGTGAGCTTCCCGCCGCACGTGCCCGCTCCGCACAAGCCTGTCAATCAGCGTGGTGGTGGAGGCGCTGGTGATTCCCAGGAATTGGCTCAAGTCCTTTGGTGCTGTCGCCTCGCCTGCTGCCTGGACGCGCAGGAGGTAGCGCAGGGCGAGGATGTCCGTTTCTCCCATGCCCATGGAGTCGCGGGTAAAACGCCGGACTGTTGTCTCGGCGGCCCGATAATCCCGTAGGGACTTAAGTACTGCCGCGCTGTAATCCAACTGGCCGTCGGGGCCGTACCAATAGCCAGAGCCTTCATTACCGGTGGAACGCATGCAAACATTCTAGATCAGCTGGTATCTAGACAGCCAAGCGAGTTATCCCGCTGACGTTATTCGCGTGCTTACCGGGCAGAAACACGAGCGTAACCCCACACTTCTATCCTTGTTTTGCATATCCCTTCGGCGAATCGAGGCAGACATGCAGACCAACCCGCGCCTGAACATCCGGCAGGTCGCCTGGGCCAACCCGGTGGGCGCGGACCTGCGCCGCGCGCAACAAGCCGAACTCGATGCGCGTTTTGGTACCCCTGACCACGAACCCGGCACGCCACCGTCGGGCTCTGACTGCGCCGTGTTCCTGGTGGCCTACGACAAGGGATCGGGCCAGCCGGTGGGATGCGGGGGCCTGCGGATGATCGACGCAACCACGGCGGAGATTAAGCGTTTGTACGTTGTCCCGTACACCCGCGGCTCAGGAGTGGCCAGCTCCATCCTGGCCGCGCTGGAAGCCGAGGCCTTCAAGCAGGGGATTACGCGCATCAAAGCCGAGGCCGGTTCCGCCCAACCCGACGGGCGCAACTTTTACCAGAGCTCCGGCTTCGAGCCGGTACCCAACTTCGGCCCCTACGTTGGCGTTGCGCACTCCTCCTGCTACGCCAAGAGCATCCATGCCCGCAGCGCTGCGCATACTGCCATGGCCTAGCAGGAGCGGTGGGTCGCCGGGGATCCGTCACACTCGGTGGGTCCGGCCCGAGGGCGGCAGCCTGCTGAAGTGGATTGATGAGGAAGCGGTCATCTACGCCATCCTCAGCAAACTGTTGCCGACGGCGGCGCGCCGGTTTTGGTTTTGGCGGCGGGCCAGCCTTAATAGGCTGTCACGCAGTGGTTGGGCACGATCCGCCAGGGCGATGCGTACGAGTGCCGAGGACGCCAGGCTCAAGGCGCCGGTCCGCAGCAGGCGCCGCCGGTCGTAGGCGCGAAGTGCCTCATCCTCGGGCAGTGTGTTGAGGAAGTCAGCCAGGGTTACCGCGTCCACCAACGATTCACAGGCACCACGGCCGAGGCTCGGGGCCATAGCGTGCGCGGCGTCGCCGATGAGCACAAACCTGCCGCGGATGAAGGACTTGAGAGGGGGAGCTGTCCAGATCCGCTGCACCAAGATGTCTCCAGGTGTAGCGGCAGCGAGCACCTGGCGTATGGCTGGTGCATGCCCGGCGTAGCGCTTCCGGGCCTGCACCAAGGCTGACGCAGCGTCGATTTTGTAGGGGCCAAGCACGGACCGGTAGCTGGCGTACCAGAACAACCCATCCTGCGCAGCGGCGAGGCCGAACAAGTCGCCGCGGCCCCAGTACTCTCCGACTGCGTCCGGGTTGACCCGCGAAGGAAGAGTCCCGCGCAAGGCAACGTATGGGGTGAGTCTGGCAGAGGTGCGGGTACCCCACACCTCCCGGCGGACAATGCTGTGCACCCCGTCCGCCCCGACTACCAGGCCGCCGTCGGCCGGAAGCGCCTGGACATTGCCCGTCACGCGGCGCACGGTACCGGGTACGGCAGCATCAAGCAGCCGCAGCAGGTCAACCCGGGAAATCGCGAACATATCCCCACAGCTGACAGTGACCCAGGGCTCGCCGGCAGCGTTACGGACGGCGCCGCTGCCAATCACGGGACTGGCGGACCGCGCCTCCTCAAGCACCCCGATCCGGGCGAGCGCGCGTTGGGCGTTCGGCCACATCCCCAGCGCGTTACCAACGGTTGGGAGCTCGGGCCGCTTCTCGTGAACGGTCACGTCGAAACGGTCCGGGTCCAGGCAGGACGCCAGCGCCAAACCGGCAATGCCACCCCCAACAATCGAAATTGTTTCCATGGATCGATTCTACTACTTTTGTAGTGTTTGGAAAGGGTCATACACTGGGCCCATGCCTGACCGTCGTACGAAACTGATGGATGCCGCCCTGAAGTTAGTGGCGGACAACGGCATGAAGGGACTTACCCACCGGGCCGTTGACGCCGCGGCGCACCTGCCTCAAGGCACCACCTCCAACTACTACCGGAGCCGCACTGCCCTGGTCGAAGCGGTACTGGACCGGCTGCTGGAGCTGGATGCCGCACTCCTGCAGGACCAGGGACCGGCCGGCCTGCCCCAGAACGTTGAGGAGCTGGCAGCCCAACTGGCCGATTTGGTGCTGGCCCTGGCCGGCCAGCACCAGGGCCTCACCCGCGCCCGGCTGGCCCTCTCGCTGGACCAGCCCGAGTCAGTAACAGCCGGACACTTCCGGCTGGTAGGCGGCCTCGAGAAGGCCCTCGCCGTGCTGGGAATCGCTGATGCGCCCGGCCGCGCCCGTGACCTGGCGGATTACGGCGACGGCGTCCTGCTCCATCTGCTCACGGTCAGGCGGGACGAACAGCCAGACGCTGCCGCCATCGCTGCAGCAGTCCGGCGGCTGCTGGCACCCTGACGCTCCCTTCGCCACCCCGCACGACGGCGACCTGCTGCCTTGGCCTGCGCCGGCCCGGCGTCGCACCCAGGAGTTGTCAGGCCTGGCTTGGCCAGCCGGTGTACGCCTCGGCAAGGTAGGCCATGCCGTGGCGGGAAGAGACGACGGAATGCAGTTCGCCGAGCTGCCGGGCGTGGGAGAAGTCATCGGCGTCGGTAGGGGTGTGCAGCATGGTGGTCATCCAGTAGGAGAACTGCTGCGCCTTCCATATACGCTCCAGGGCCCGGTCGCTGTAGCTCTCCAGCAAGCGGCCGGAGCCGGAGCTGTAGTGGCTGTCGAGTCCTTCGAAGAGGACTTTCACGTCATGGATTGCCAGGTTAAGGCCCTTGGCGCCGGTGGGCGGCACGGTGTGTGCGGCGTCCCCGGCCAGGAAGAGGTTGCCGTGGCGCATGGGCGTGTGGACGAAGCTGCGGAACGGCAGGACCATCTTCTCGATGACCGGGCCTTCCTTGAGCTCGAAGCCGTTGCCGTTGACCCGGCTGCGGAACTCGGCCCAGATCCGGTCGTCGTCCCACTCTGCGACGTTTTCCTTGGGGTCGCACTGGAAGTACATCCGCTGGACGGTTTCGGTGCGCTGGCTGATCAGGGCGAAGCCGTTGGCCGAGTTGGCGTAAATCAGCTCATCGGAACTGCGCGGGGCTTCGGCCAGGATGCCGAACCAGGCGAAGGGGTATTCGTGGAAGTACCACTTGCGGTGCGCTTCCGGGATCTGGAACCGGCAGTGGCTGCGGGAGCCGTCAGCACCCACCACGAAGTCGGCTTGGATTTCGAACTCCGTGCCCTCGGCGTCGGTGAACCGGACCTTCGGTTTGCCCTCAAGGTCGTGCACGGAGGTGTCCGTGACGCTGTAGCGGACGTCGCCGCCGTCGTCCTTCCGGCGCGCGGCGAGGTCCAGGAACACATCCGTCTGCGGGTACAGCCAAACAGACTCCCCCACCAATTCCTTGAAGTCGACGCGGTGGCTCTCGCCGTTGAAGCGCAGTTCAATGCCGTCGTGCCGGTCGCCGTCGCGCAGCACCCGGTCCGAGACACCGCTGTCAACCAACATGTTGACGGTACCGTGCTCCAGGATGCCGGCGCGGACCGTTTCCGAGATCTCCTTGTGGCTGCGGACCTCGATCACGGTGGACTCGATACCGGCGTTCGCCAGCAGGTGGGAGAGCATCAGCCCGGCAGGACCGGCGCCCATGATGGCCACCTGGGTGGTGATGATTTTACGTGTTGCCATGGCGCTGTCTCGCTTCATTGCGGGCTCCGCGAGGGCGGTGCCGGGTCTGCTGGTCTGGCACCCAGTGTGCGCCACGCGGAGTGACTGCCGGCACATCGATTCCGTTGAATGGCAGGAGTATCAGGAATCGGCCAGACGGCGGGCGATGCCGCGCGCGGCGGTCTGCAGCGCGGGCACCAGCGCCTGCAGACGCATCTCACGCAGGGGCACTACGACGCCGAGCGACGCAACCGCGCGTTGCCGGCGGTTCAGCACGGGGACAGCGATACCCCAGGTATCCGGGTCCACCACACCCTTCAGCTGGGCGAATCCCTGGTGCGCAGTTTCGGCCAGCAGCCCGCGGACGTCATCAGGACTGACCTCCCCGTCAGGGTCGCTGAACTGGTCCAGGTACTGTCCCTGGAGGGCCTTGTCCTGGTGGGCCATCAGCGCCAGCCCGGCAGAAGAAATGTGAACCGGCATCCTGCCTGCCACCTGCGCCCGGTTGGCCACCGAACCCCGCCGGGACAGCCTCTCCACAAAGAGGGCCTCCCAGCCGTCAAGCACCGCCAGGTTCACGTTTTGGTTGAGGACCTGCTGGATGTCCTCCATAAAAGGCATCGCCGCCTGCCGGAGGGCAAGGGTGGGAGAGGTCCGGTTGGCCAGCTCCCACAGCCGAAGTCCGGGCCGCACCGAGCCGCCGGGTCCGGCTTCGAGGAGTCCGTGGCCGGCGAGCTGGCGGACCAGCCGGTGGGTGGTGGTCAGCGGAAGGCCTGCGCGTTCCGCAAGTTCCGAGAGCTGAAGGGCGTGGACATCCTGGGGGAAGGCAACGATCAGGCGGACGATCCTGTCCACCACCGAATCACCTGACGCGGAATTGGCCACCACACACCCCGCTTCCGTTCAATGGGACGTTCCCAGCCTACCGCCGCGGCACCTGCGTCGGCTGGCGCACCCACTGAACTCCCGCTGTCGTCCTTTTACAACGCGGCCCAGCAGAACCAGCGTGAGGAGCGGGACGAAGACGCCCACAGCGCACCCCAGCGCCGGGTGGTCCTTGTTGCCGCGACCAATGCTGAACATCTCAGCGAGCAGTCTTCACGAAAGGAGCGCCTTCCTGCGGCTGGACTTCTGACGGGCGGCCGCGCTGACGTTCCTGCAAAATCCTGCGTCGCGGCCCTCCGAAGCCGGCCCGGACGTTCCCACGAATGGAACCGCGGGGCAACACCGCTGAAACAGCGCCCCCTGATGCTTGGGGCATGAAGCCCACCATACCGAACACACCCGCGGCTGAATTGAGCTGTGAGGTCTGCGGCCTGATGCCCGAACCTCCCAAGGCGCGCCTGACCCTGGCCAACGTGGCAGTGATGCTGCCCATCGAACTCCTGGTGCACGCCCTGGTGGTCGAAACCCACCTGCCCTATGTGGCCAAGGTACTGGTGCTCACCCTGACCGCCACGGTCCTGGTGATCTGGGTGGCCGAGCCGTCAGCTGCCCGGATCCTGCGCGGCTGGCTTCACGCCCCGGCGCTGCGCCACCGACGGAAGCTGGGGGCGGCACCTGCGCTATGGCGCGCCCGCACCGTCCTGCGCGACGAGCCCGGTTCCCTGCAGAAAGTCACCCAGGCGCTGGCCCGGAGCGGAACCAACATCCTGAGCATCCACGTGCATCCGGTGGCGGACGGGGTGTTGGACGAGTTTGTGCTCTCCGCCCCTGGGCACATTGGCGAGCGCGGACTCCTGGACGCGCTGCACGACGGCGGCGGCACCAGCTCGCACGTCTGGCCCACCACCGCGTTGGCCATGGCGGACGGGCAGACCAGGGCCCTCAGCCTTGCGGCGCGGATTGCGGACGCACCGGACGAACTTCCGCTGGCGGTGGCGGAGCTGCTCCGGGCGCGGATCCTCACCCCTGCGGCGGCCGCCCTGGAAAAGGACGACGCCGGCACCTGGCTCAAGATCCCCACCGCGTGGCACGGCCCCATCATCTTCGCCCGGCCGGGGGAACCGTTTACATTGGCGGAATCAGCCCGGGCCCACCGGCTCGCAGAGCTCGCCGAAATCCTGTCGCACCAGCGGGCGGCCAGCACGCCCAACTAGTTACATCCGGATGGTCAGTGCGCCCGGGTCCATTGTCATCAGGACGTGCTTGCCCTTGCCCTCGTGGTCACCGTCCAGCTGGTAGTCATCCTTATGTTCCAGGATGATCTCCACGGTCTTGCCCTGGTAGTACTCCACGGCGGTGTCCTTGCCCCGGCCCTTGCCGATCATTCCGGCAACCACCGAGAGCCAGCCCAGCCGGCCATGGTGGGGAGCCAGTACCGCCACGTCCAGCAGCCCGTCATCCATCTTGGCCTCCGGGAAGATCTCCAGGCCGCCCTGGACCTTGCCGCAGTTGCCCACCATGACGCTGCGCACACCGCGGCGCACTGCCCGTTTGCCGTCGATCACGATGGTTGCCTTGACCGGCTTGCCCGGCAAGTTGCGGATGCCGGCATCCACGTAGGCCAACCAGCCCACCTTGTGCTTAAGTTCCTCGTTGGTGTCGGCCATGATGGTGGCGTCGTACCCCACACCGGCCATCACCAGGAAGAGTTGCTCCTTCTCGGGGTCGCTCCGGCGGGCACGGACAACGTCGATCTTCCGCTCTGTGCCAATCAGGGCGCCGGCCATGGCGCCGTCGTAATCCGTGACATCCATGCCCAGGTTGCGGGCCAGCAGGTTGCCGGTGCCCAGGGGAAGCAGGCCCATGGGGATTTCGCCGCCGGACAGGACCTCAGCCACGCACCGGACGGTTCCGTCGCCGCCGGCAGCGATGACGATGTCTGCCCCCTGCGCGAGGGCTTCCTTCGCTTGGCCGACGCCGGGGTCCTCCTTGGTGGTTTCGAACCAGATGGGCTCGCCCCAATCGTTCTCGACGCAGTGCTTCGCTACGAGCCCGCGTACGTCGATGTCCACCGGTTTGGCAGGGTTGATGATGACGGCTGCGCGCTTGAGGGCAGTGGAGTTGGCAGTCATGGCGTCCTCTGGTGGCGGATGGAAAGGTTACTTCTCAAAGAAGACTAGCCTGACTGCTGAAAGCAGGTCATCAGCTTGCCGGCTAGAGCGTTTTTACTGCTCCAAGAACCTGGGCGAGGGAGTCCTTGGCGTCGCCGAAGAGCAGGGACGTCTGGGGTTCGTAAAGCAGGTCGTTCTCGATCCCGGCGAAGCCCGGCCGCATGGACCGTTTCAGGAACACCACCTGCCGGGCATCGGCAACTTCCAGGATGGGCATGCCGTAAATGGGCGACCCCGAG
Source organism: Arthrobacter sp. SPT-J7 (assembly GCF_059089965.1). Taxonomy (NCBI): domain Bacteria; kingdom Bacillati; phylum Actinomycetota; class Actinomycetes; order Micrococcales; family Micrococcaceae; genus Arthrobacter; species Arthrobacter sp. SPT-J7. The sequence continues at coordinate 7,244 of NZ_JBNHFF010000027.1, read as the reverse complement.
GAGGTCTTGGCGGCCGGGTTGACTACGTCATTGGCACCTACCACCAGCGCAACATCCGCGGTCTTGAACTGCGGGTTGATCTCGCCCATCTCCTTGAGCGATTCGTAGGGCACGTTGGCTTCGGCCAGCAGCACGTTCATGTGTCCGGGCATCCGGCCGGCCACGGGATGGATGGCGAAATCCACCTCGATGCCGCGGGCCTCCAGCGCCTGGGCCAACTCTGCCGCCGTGTGCTGGCCCTGCGCCACGGCCAGGCCATAGCCGGGAACGATGATCACGCGCTGCGCGTAGCCCAGGAGTACCGCCACGTCCTCAGCGCTGGAAGAGCGTACCGGACGCTCGCTCACGGCCGTGGATCCCGCCGTCGAACCTCCCCGGAAGGCGCCGAACAGGATGCCGGCAACGCTGCGGCCCATCGCCGCTGCCATGGCGCGGGTCAGGATGGTGCCCGAGGCGCCCACCAGCGTGCCCGCCACCACCAGCAGCACATTGCCCAGCACCACGCCCGACGCCGCCACGGCCAGTCCGGTGAAGGCGTTAAGCAGCGAGATGACGATGGGGACGTCCGCGCCGCCCACGGGCAGCACCAGGAGGACCCCGGCGGCCAGCCCCAGGACCAGGAGCAGCACCGCGAGCGGGGCAGAACCGGTGAGGATGACGGTGACGCCGGCTGCGACCGCCGCGAGCAGCACCACTCCCATCACGGCCGGAAGCCCCCTAAACACCACGGGCCGTGTGGTCATCAGTTCCTGCAGCTTCGCGAAGGTAACCCCGGACCCTGCGAAGGAAACAGCACCCACCAGCAGGGTGAACACGATCGCGAGACGGACCCAGGGATCGTCCGTATGGCTGAGTTCCAGGAACGCCACGAGCGCCGCAGCACCACCGCCCACACCGTTGAAGAGCGCCACCAGTTGCGGCATCTGCGTCATTTTGACCCGCCGGGCCACAGGGGCAGCCACCGCTGATCCGACCACTATCGCGGCCAGGATCCAGGGGATGTTCTCCAGCCGCGAGGACAGGAAGACGGTGACGACGGCGATCAGGGCACCGAGTGCGCCGATGAGGTTTCCCCGGCGGGCGGTGCGGGGCGAGCTGAGGCCGCGCAGCGCAAGAATGAAAAAGATGGCGGCGGCAAGGTACAGGAGCGATGTCCACACGGGGTCGAGGAGGCTCACTTGCCTTCCACCTTCCCGGCGCCCTCTTTACGCGCCGCTTGATTGCGCGCGTGGAACATGTGCAGCATCCGGTCGGTCACCACAAAACCTCCCACAAGGTTTGCGGTGGCCAGGACGACGGCCAGGAGAGCCACTGCGAGCACCCACGGATCGGCTGCCTGGCCAGCAACAATAATGGCACCGATCAGGATGATCCCGTGGATGGCGTTCGCGCCGGACATCAGCGGCGTGTGCAGAGTGCTGGAAACCTTGGAGACCACCTCAAAGCCGACAAACACCGCCAGGACCGTGATGGTCAGCAAACTCATCCCGTCCATCAGAGAACCCCTTCCCGCCGGCTGGTTGCCCTGGCGGCCAGCAGTTCCGCGGTGGGCTGGTGCCGGACTGAGCCGTCGTGTGTCAGACAGGAGCCTGCCAGCACCTCGTCGGCGAAGTCGGGCGCCAACGCACCGTCCCGGATCATGAGGGCCAGCAGGTTGGCGACGTTTTTGGCGTACAAGCGGGAGGCATCGGACGCCATCGCGGAGGGGGCGTCCTTCAAGCCCACCAGGGTCACGAAGCCGGAGCCGTTGGCTGTGGGAACGGGAATGTCCTGCCCGGGCACCACCGCTTCCACGTTGCCGCCGGACTCAGCGGCGAGGTCGACGACGACGGACCCGGCCCGCATGCCCTGCACCATCTCAGTGGTGACCAGGAGGGGTGCGCGCCTGCCGGGAACGGCCGCCGTCGTGATCAGGACATCCGCCTGGGCAACGTGCGGGGCGAGCAGCTGCCGCTGCCGGGTTCCGGCGTCGGAACTGAGCTGGCGTGCGTAGCCTCCGGCTGCCTCCGCGGTTTCGAGGTCCAGCCGGATGAAGGTGCCGCCCATGGACGCTACCTCGTCCGCGGAGGCGGGCCGGATGTCGTTGGCGAAGACCCGGGCGCCCAACCGCTTCGCGGTGCCGATGGCCTGCAGCCCGGCCACCCCCGCTCCGAGGACCAGGACGCGGGCGGGCGGGACGGTGCCGGCGGCGGTCATGTACAGCGGGAAAAACCTGGGCAGCCGGATGGCGGCTTCCAGGACGCAGCGGTAACCGGCCACCAGGGCCTGGGAGCTGAGGGCATCCATGGACTGGGCCCGGGAGATGCGGGGCACGAGCTCAAGGGCGAAGGATGTGACGCCGGCATCCGCGAGCGCCTGGACGGTGGGCAATTCTGACGACGGCGATGCCAGTCCCACAGTTACCGCTCCCCTTTTCAGGGACCCCGCCCTTTGCGGATCAAGTGGCCGGACGTGGGTGAGGACATCCAGCTGGGCTTCGTCGAGCTGCGGAACGATGTGGGCTCCGGCCTGGCGGTACTCTGCGTCCGGGTAGCCGGCGGCTGCACCCGCGTCTGCCTCAAGAAGTATTTCCACGCCCAGCGCTGCCAGTTGCTTCAACGTCTCCGGTGTGGCGGCCACCCGCCGCTCACCCTCACGGCGTTCCCGCGGTATGCCCAGTTTCACCCGCCGACTCCAATCGTTGCACGGGTGCGGCAACGCCGCCCTGCTGGGCCGTACCTGGTTCGTCTGAATTATTCGGCTTCACGGAGCGGCGCTGCTGCACGTAGTTGGCTTGAGTCTATGGCCCGTACCGCTGCCGCGGGAGTAGGGCTGCTGGCTTGGATGCAAACAGTTACCTGGTGGTTCGCCGGCTGCTGCGTTCCCCTCCGGCGAGCCGGTAGGAATCCTGCAGCAGTTCCTCCAGCAGCTTCGCGTCGACGCGGTCCAGCCGTACCAGGACCAGCTGCGGTGAGCGATCGTGGTGGGGAGTCCAGAAGTAGGTTTCCGGTTCGGTTCCGGCCAGGGCCTCGCGTTCCTCCGTTTTGACCGTGAGGACCCCGGGCTCCCAAATCCGGGCCATCAGGGTTTTGGCGAACCATGCCGGCCGGCCCCAGCTCTGCCGCTCCGTGACCCCCGGCAGCGTGAGGGCAGTTCTTCGGACATCATCCTCGGTGGCCATGTGCCACAGTCTGCCTGCGCCGCGGGCACCGGACAAGAGCCTGCATTATGGAAGACGCGTTTACCCCCGGGCGCTGAGGTCCGCGGAGACGAGTTTCGCGGTTGCCATGATTTCCTTGGCCACCGATGCCAGGTAGGCATCCGGGTCAGGATGCGCCGCCACGGACTGGGCCTGGAGTGATACGTTCACGGCGGCCACTACTTTGGGTCCGTCGTAGACCGGTGCGGCTACCGACATCAGACCCAGTTCCAGTTCCTGGTCCAGCAGGCACCAGCCCTGGGCGCGGACGGTGTCCAGGACGGCCAGCAACTCCTGGACGGTTCCCAGGGCGCGCGGGGTGAGCGGTTTGATGTCCGCGGCCGCCAGGTACGCCTTCAAGTCTGCGGCCGGCAGCCCGGCCAGGAGCACCCTGCCCATGGAGGTGGCGTAGGCCGGGAAGCGGGTGCCCACTGTGATGCCGACGTTCATGATCCGGCGGGTCGTAACCCGGGCGATATAGGCGATGTCCGTGCCGTCCAGCACCGCCGCGGACGTGGACTCCCCCAGCTTCAGCGAGAGCTCCTCGAGATGCGGCTGCGCCAGCTGGGGCAATGACAAACCTGACAAGTACGCGTAGCCCAACTGGAGGACCTTGGCCGTGAGGGCGAACGTCTTACCGTCGGTCCGCACGTAACCCAGTTCCACCAGGGTGTGCAGGAACCGCCGCGCCGTAGCCCGGGTCAGGTCGGTCCGGGCTGCCACCTCGGTCAGGGTCATAACGGGATGCTCGGTATCGAACGCGCGGATGACGGCGAGCCCGCGGGCCAGCGACTGGACGTACTGGTCGCTGGCCTGCGGGGCACCCGCTGCTGCTGCGTTGGTCATGGTTATCAATCCTAGGGGCCCGCCTCAAGCCGCCGGGGCGGCCTTCAGCGGTGCCGGCACCAGCTCCTGCAGCTCCTCCAAAGTGCAGCCGAAGGTCTCGCGGACCGTGGCGCCGCCGGGTCCGGTGAGGAAGACGGCCTTGTCCGTGTAGACGCGGGTGACGCAGCCGACGCCGGTGAGCGGGTAGGTGCAGGCTTCCACGATTTTGGAGGCACCTTCGCGGGTGAGCAGGGTCATCATCACGAAGACGTCCTTGGCGCCCGTGGCCAGGTCCATGGCGCCGCCGACGGCGGGGATCGCACCGGGAGCCCCGGTGTGCCAGTTCGCGAGGTCACCGGTGGCCGAGACCTGGAACGCGCCCAGGACGCAGATGTCCAGGTGTCCGCCGCGCATGATCGCGAAGGAGTCGGCGTGGTGGAAGTAGGACGCACCGGGCAGTTCGGTGACGGGGATCTTGCCGGCGTTGATCAGGTCCCCGTCGATCTGGTCCCCTGTGGCTTCGGGTCCCATGCCGAGCATTCCGTTCTCGGTGTGGAGCGTGATGTTCTGCTCTTCGGTGAGGTAGTTGGAGACCAGGGTGGGCTGGCCGATTCCGAGGTTCACAAAGGATCCGGGGGCGATGTCGCGGGCCACCAGGCGGGCGAGGTCATCCCGGCCCATGGCCGTCTCCGAGGTCTGGATGGACGTTGCGGTGCTCATCTCAGGCCACCTTCTCTGCAGTGCTGCCGGCTACGCGGACAATGCTGTTGACGTAAATTCCGGGGGTGACGATGTTCTCCGGGTCCAGGGCCCCGGTGGGCACGATCTCGGAGACCTGGACGATGGTGCGCTTCGCTGCCGCGGCCATGATGGGGCCGAAGTTGCGGGCAGTCTTGCGGTAGACGAGGTTGCCCTTGCCGTCGGCTTTGAGCGCCTTGATCAGGGCGACGTCGGCGTGGATGGGGGTTTCAAACACCTGGCCGCGGCCGTCGATGATCCGGGTTTCCTTGCCCTCGGCCAGCATGGTGCCGTACCCGGTGGGGGTGAAGAACCCGCCGATGCCGGCGCCGGCGGCGCGGATGCGCTCGGCCAGGTTGCCCTGCGGCACGAGTTCGAGCTCGATCTCGCCGGCCTTGTACTTGGCGTCGAAGTGCCAGGAGTCGGACTGGCGCGGGAAGGAGCAGATCATCTTCTTCACCCGGCCTTCCTTGATCAGCAGCGCCAGGCCCTGGTCGCCCTGGCCGGCGTTGTTGTTCACCACGGTCAGGTCCTTCGCGCCGCAGTCCATCAGCGCGTCGATCAGTTCGAAGGGCTGCCCGGCGTTGCCGAACCCACCGATCATCACGGTGGAACCGTCCTTGATCCCGGCCACGGCCTCCTGGACCGAATCTACGAAGCTCAACATGGCTAGGCCCTTCCTGTGTTGGTGCCGGTGGCGGTGACGTTTTCGAGCACGACGGCCAGGCCCTGCCCGACGCCGATGCAGATCGCCGCGACACCCCAGCGCTGACCGGAAACCTGCAGGGACCGGGCGAGGGTGCCGAGGATGCGGGTTCCGGAAGCGCCGAGCGGGTGGCCCATCGCGATGGCCCCGCCGTGCCGGTTCACGATGGAGGGGTCGATGCCCCACGCATTGATGCACGCCAGGGACTGCGCGGCGAACGCTTCGTTCAGTTCGACGGCGCCCACCTGGTCCCAGCCGATACCTGCCTTCGCGAGGGCCTTGTTGGCCGCCTCCACCGGGGCGAACCCGAAGTACTGCGGGTCGTTGCCGTGCGCGCCGCGGCCCGCGATCCGGGCCAGGGGCTCAAGCCCAAGCAGCCCGGCGGCACTCTCGGATCCGATCCAGGCCGCGGAGGCGCCGTCGGACAGCGGGGAAGCATTCCCGGCCGTGACCGTGCCGCCCACCTCTGCACCTTCAGGTTCGTTGCGGAACACCGTCTTCAGCCCGGCCAGCTTCTCGGCGGTGGAACCCGGGCGGATCCCCTCATCCCGCACCAAATCCGTCCCCGGCACCGGCGCAACGAGGTTGTCGTAGAACCCCTCATCCCACGCCGCTGCGGACAGGTTGTGCGAGTCCGCGGCGAACTGGTCCTGCTGCGCCCGGGTGACCTTGTACTTCTCCCGGAGCCGCTCGGTGGCCTCCCCCAGGGAAATTGTCCACTCCTTCGGCATCGCCTTGTTCACCAGACGCCACCCAAGGGTGGTCGAGGCCAGGGTCATGTCCCCGGCCGGGTAGGGCTTTTCCGTCTTGGGCAGGACCCAGGGGGCGCGGGACATCGACTCGGCCCCGCCCACCAGCACCAGGTCGGCGTCGCCGGCGTTGATCTGGCGGGAAGCGATGATCGCGGCGTCCAGGGATGAGCCGCACAGCCGGTTGACCGTCGTGCCGGGAATCGACACCGGCAGCCCGGCCAGCAGCGTCCCCATCCGGGCGATGTTGCGGTTCTCCTCACCGGCGCCGTTGGCGTTGCCGAACACCACTTCATCGATCCGCTCCGGGTCAAGGGCGGGGGCGCGCGTCACGGACTCCCTGATCACATGCGCGGCGAGATCGTCCGGGCGGACACCGGCGAGGCCGGAGCCGAACTTGCCGAACGGGGTGCGCACGGCGTCGTACACAAAAGCCTGGTTCATGGGGTGATATCCATTCCGGTGTTATCCATTTCATGGAACACCTGCTGTGCTGTCTTGAAGGCGGTGTTGGCGGAGGGAACCCCGCAGTAGATGGCGGTCTGCAGCAGGATCTCCTTGATCTCGTCCCTGCTGAGGCCGTTGGTGAGTGCCGCGCGGATGTGCATGGTCAGTTCTTCCCAGTGCCCGTGCGCCACCATTGCAGTAATGGTGACGGCAGAGCGCATCTGCCGAGTCAGTCCGGGGCGGGTCCAGATTCCACCCCACGCGATCCGCGTGATCATGTCCTGGAAGTCCTCCGTGAAGACGTCCTTGGTGGCGTTGGCCCGGTCCACGTGCGCGTCACCCAAGACTTCGCGCCGGACCTTCATGCCGCCGTCGTAAATCTCCTGGCTGGTGGCGCCGGGCTGGACCACCCCGTGCCGCTCACTGCCGGGCTGAAGGCCGCTCATATGATTGCTCCCCGTGACTCGGCCCAGGAGAGAAGGCCCCGCATCAGCTCGGCAACGTGGGCCGGCGCCTCGGCGGGAGCCAGGTGGGCCACGCCCTCAAGCGTGACGGCGGTGGCGGTGCCGCCGCCGGCGGTGATGCCCGCTGCCACTTCCTC
>NZ_JBNHFF010000026.1:0-25485 GCF_059089965.1 Arthrobacter sp. SPT-J7 | reverse complement strand
CACGACAGCGTCCACGAGCACTACCAGGAACACGTGGCGGACCAGGTCCAGGATCAGGTGACTGAGGCGGTGGAAGCGCAACTGAGCGAGCGGTTGGCGGCCGGAGACATCCCGGAGGCAAAGCCCGACGACACCTCCCGGGGCCATCAGGCACCATAGCGCCTGCAGCGTCGTACCCTCGTCGTCCCCGGAAGGGAAGCGCCTGTCCTTCGTGGCAGGTGCTTCCCTTCTCTGTGTCCTGCATCTCCTGCCTCCTGCCGTTAAGCCGCAGGCGGGGATAGGGTTGGGATCAATAGAAGGGGAGTGCCTGATGGAATACCAGAACCCACAACCCGGCCAGGGCATCCAGAGCCGAGCCGCGCCGGTTCCTGCGTCCGGCCTTGGCCGGACAGTGATCTCCGAGACAGCCGTGGCCAAGGTGGCGGGAATTGCTGCCCGTTCCGTCCCCGGGGTCTACTCCCTGGGCTCAGGACCGTCACGTGCGCTCGGCGCCATCCGCGACGCCGTCGGCAGCTCTGACCATGCCGCCGGCGTCCGTGCGGAAGTTGGTGAAACGCAGGTTGCGGTGGATATCAGCCTTGTGGCGAGCTATGGGACCCCGCTCCATTCGCTCGCCAATGAGGTCCGTGCCGCGGTTTACCGTGCGGTCGGGGAACTCGTCGGGCTACAGGTGATCGAGGTCAACGTGGAAGTCACGGATGTTTACGTGCCGCCTCCCGTCAAGCCCACCGTAGCCGGCTCGACTGAAAGGGAGGCGCTGCTGTGAACCTCACCATAGCCGGCACCGCGATGGGCGCGTTCGTGGCCTTTATGTCCCTGCAGTTCGGCCTATGGGGCTTCCTGATTTCCCTGCTTTTTATGGCCATTGGGGCACTCCTGGGCCGGGCCGCGGAAGGGAAACTTGACCTTCGCGGCGTCCTGGACGCCATCATCGGCCGGCGCTCGTCCTCATGAGCTCCACAGCCCCGGCTGTCCGGGGCCAGGAGCTGAGCGGCCATAACCGCATCAGCACGCAGGCCCTCACAAGCCTCGCCAAAGCCGCAGCTGCCCAATACCTGGGCGTGGAGGCGGAGGATGTCCGGGCCGACTGGACGGACGACGACGGCATGCTGGCGCTGTCCCTCGTCACGCCTATCAGCATCCCACCTTTGAACGCCGTGGTCTTGGATCCCTCCCGCATAGAGGTCGCGGGGGGTTCCATCTGGGACCGCACGGTGAAAGCAAAGGCCCGCATCCTGGCAACAGTGACGGAGCTTAGCGGTGCACGGTTGAGCCGGGTGGACATCAGGATCAGCGGAGCAAAGATCAGCGAAGGGGGACGCGTGCAATGAGCCGGAACATCGATGGACAGGGCCCGGATATGGGCCGCATCCTGCACCGCGAGACGCATTCTTCACGGGCAGTGGTGGCCACAGTGGCCGCGGTCCTGGTTATTGGGCTCGCTGCATACGGGCTCCTGGAGGCAGCCGTCCATGCCATCGGGCAGCCCGCCTGGCTGATCGAGCCGCAAGTGGCAGCTGAACGCCTCGTGGCACTGCCCGCAGGGATTCCGCCGCTGCTCCTGGGCGCCATCGGAGCGGTGCTGGCAATGTTCGGGCTGGTATTTTTGCTCAACGGGGTCCTGCCCGGGCGCCGGGCCCGCCATCTCCTGGGTGGGGACCCGAACGCCGCCGGTCCTGCTGTGGTGGTGGACGATGAAGTCATCGCTTCCTCTTTGGCCCGCCGCGCCCGGCTCGCCGCGAACGTCACGCCGGAACAGGTCATGGTGATCGTCTCGCAACGGCGGGCAGAGGTGAATGTACGCCCCACCTCCGGTGTCCCTGTGGACGCTGACGCTGTGCTCGCGGCGGTCCAAAGCGAGCTCGACGCCATGGCACTGGAACCTGCACCTGAAGTGCATGTCACCGTAGCGCCGTCGGGGGTGATCGGCGCATGAACAGCACCCCCACCCTCCTCAACCGGATCCTCGTCGCGGTCCTGGGTTCAATGCTGCTTGCAGTGGGCACCCTGCTGATGTTGCTGGCCGCCGTGCCGGCCGTGGCCTCGTGGTGGCATTCCTGGTCCGCCGGCGTGTGGAGCGGAATCAACCAGGCCTTCAACGCCACCAGGTTTCCCGGGCGCACCGAGAGCTGGTTGTGGATCCTGGTGGCGCTCGCCCTGGTGGTGCTGATCGGACTCATGGTGGCGTGGGTTGCCCAGCAGGGTAAGGGCCGGGCCAACCTCCTGGCCATGGAGTACGATCCCGGTGACGTCCCGGGCGATGTGAGGATCGGCGGAGGAGTGGCTGAGCAGGCGCTCAAGCATGCCCTCGCCAACCGCCCCGATTTGGCCGGGGCCACCATAACCACCTACGACGTCAAAGGCACACCCGCCTTGAAGGTGCGCCTCCTGCCGCGCCAAGGCGTGGCCCCGCACCTGATGGCGGACGAGGTCTACGGCCTGGTGTCGGCACTGGAAACGGTGGTGGGAAAGAACATCCCCGTGCTGATCCATATCGGAGCCGGCGCACGGACGCGCTTCAGCAGGGCGGAGCGCGTCCGCTAGGAACCGCTTTACTCTTTGGCCAGGTAGACGGTGCAATCCACGGGTACTTCCCGCATGTCCGCCCATTCCCCCGCGGGCTCGGGGCCACTCGAGAGCCGCACTGAATACCCATCCGGAACCGGGGCGGAGGCGAACCCCAGGTTGCCCAGCACCAGGACGTCCCCGTTGTGGAAGGCCAACAGTCCGCTGTCCGGAGCATGGCTTTTAGCCCACGTAATAGAGCCTGCACCCAGGCGCCGGGCGGTGCGGAAGGCCAGGGCGGCCCGGTAAAGCTCCAGAGTCGAGCCTTCCACGCCTTCCTGCTGGTCGGCCGCAAGCGGGCCGAAGCTTCCGGGCTGGGGGAGCCAGGGCTGCGAAGCTTCGCCCTCGAAGGCTGCCGCAAAGCCGTAACCGGGCAGGTCCGCTGCCCAGGGCAAGGGGACCCGGCAGCCGTCACGGCCAATCTCTGAGCCCTTGGTCCGGAAGAAGGTGGGGTCCTGCCGCGCTTCGGCCGGAAGGCTGGTGTGTTCGGGGAGCCCCAACTCCTCTCCCTGGTAGAGGTACGCGGAGCCGGGAAGGGCCAGTGAGATCAACGTGGCGGCGCGGGCGCGTGCCAGGCCCAGGGCTGCGTCAGGCTGCTCGTCGTCCGCCGCGAGGCCCTTGGGGAACATCGTGGGGTCCTTGAGGCCGAACCGGGTGGTGTGGCGGACGGTGTCGTGGTTGCTCAGCACCCAGGTGCAGGGTGCTCCTACTGAGACGGCGGCTGCCAGGGAAGCTTCAATGGACTCCGCCATACGCACGGCGTCCCAGCCGGCAAGCAGGAAATCGAAATTGAAGGCCTGCTGCATTTCGTCCTGGCGGGTATAGCGTGCCAACCGTTCTGCAGGCTCCACCCAGGCCTCGGCCACCATCATGCGGTCGCCGTCGTACTCAGCGAGAACCCGGTGCCAGTCGCGGTAGATCTCGTGCACGCCGTCCTGGTCAAAGAACGGCGAAGGCGGGTACACCGGGGATACGGCGCGGTGAGGCTCCTCGGCGTTGGTATGGGCGCCCGGCGCGTCACCGGGGCGGTGTCCTGCTTCCCTGGTCACCTCGGCTGTGCCCTCGACCATGGCGGCAGCCCCCTCCCAGTCGGGCAGGCCAGGTTCTTTGACCAGGCCATGGGCAACGTCCACGCGGAAACCATCCGCGCCCCGGTCCAGCCAGAAGCGGAGCACCGAGCGCATTTCCTCGCGCACCTCCACGTTTTCCCAGTTGAGGTCCGGCTGCTTGGTATCAAAAAGGTGCAGGTACCACTCGCCGGGAGAACCGTCGGCCTCGGTGATCCGGCTCCAGGCAGGCCCGCCGAAAATCGATTTCCAGTTGTTCGGGGCACGGCTTCCATCACCGGAACCGGGAGCTTTGTCCTTGCCCGGACGGAAGATGTAGCGGTTGCGTTCGGGCGAACCGGGTGGCGAAGCCAGCGCCGCCTGGAACCACGCATGTTCGTCGGAGGTGTGGTTGGGGACGAGGTCAACAATGACCTTCAGGCCGCGCTGGTGAGCTTCCCGCAACATCGCGTCGAAATCGCCGAGTGATCCGAAGAGGGGGTCCACCTGGCGGTAATCGGCAACGTCGTATCCGGCGTCCGCCTGGGGGGATTTATAGAAGGGGGAGAGCCAGATGGCGTCCACCCCCAGCTGCTGCAGGTAGGGCAGACGGTTTGTTACGCCGCGAAGATCTCCCATGCCGTCGCCGTTGCCGTCAGCGAAGGAGCGGGGATAGATCTGGTAGACGACGGCGTCCGCCCACCATTGCAGGCCGGCTGGGCGATCAGCAGGAACGTCCGGGTTGGACATTTGGTTCCTCTCAGATAACTTTTTGATGTAAACGCTTGCATTACCCACAGCAACCTTACTAGTGTGAGCGTCACCACATCAACCTCACCTAGCAAGCGCACCGTCGACTTACTTGTCACTCAGCGAGGAGCTTCAAGCTAATGAAAACCCCTAGATTCCTACTTCCGGCCGCGACCGCCGGCATCCTGGCACTGACCCTGTCCGCCTGCGGCGGCGGAGGGGGCGGAGGGACCACGGGCGGCGGCGGAGACGCCGAAGCCAACCTCGAGGGCCGCGGCCCCATCACCTACGTCCAGGGCAAGGACAACAGCAATGTCGTCCGTCCCCTCCTGGAAAAGTGGAATGCGGCACACCCGGACGAGCAGGTCACCTTCAAGGAGCAGACGGACCAGGCTGACCAGCAGCACGACGACCTCGTCCAGAACTTCCAGGCCAAGAACGAAAATTACGACGTCGTCAGTGTTGATGTCGTGTGGACCGCCGAGTTCGCTGCCCGAGGCTGGCTTCAGCCGCTTGAGGGCAACATGGCAATCCCGACTGACGGCATGCTTGCGCCCACTATCAAAGCCGGCTCCTACCAGGACAAGCTCTACACCGCCCCCGTTTCCTCCGACGGTGGCATCCTCTACTACCGCAAGGACCTGGTTCCCGAGGCTCCCAAGACCTGGGACGAAATGATGGAGATGTGCTCCATCGCCAAGGCCAACAACATCGGCTGCTACGCCGGCCAGTTCAAGCAGTATGAAGGACTCACCGTTAATGCTTCGGAGGCCATCAACTCCGCTGGCGGTTCCGTGCTGAATGACGAGGGCAAGCCGAGCCTGACCACCCCTGAGGCTGAGGAAGGCCTGAATAACCTGGTGGAAGCCTTCAAGAATGGCAACATCCCGGCTGAAGCCATCACCTACCAGGAAGAGGAAAGCCGCCGTGCGTTCCAGGAGGGCAAGCTGCTGTTCCTCCGCAATTGGCCGTACGTCTACAACCTGGCCACCACTGAAGGCTCCTCCCAGGTGAAGGACGTGCTGGGCATGGCTGCACTTCCCGGCAAAGATGGCCCCGGTGCCTCCTCCCTGGGCGGCCACAATGCCGCCATCAGCGTCTACTCCAAGAACAAGGCAACGGCCCTGGATTTCGTGAAGTTCCTCATCGAAGAAGAGCAGCAGAAGTTCTTCGCCACCCAGGGTTCACTCGCTCCGGTCCTTGGAAACCTCTATGAGGACCAGGAACTCGTTGCAAAGCTGCCGTACCTGCCCGTACTGAAGACCTCCATCGAGAACGCCGTACCGCGTCCCGTTACCCCCTTCTACCCGGCGGTCACCCAGGCCATCCAAGAGAACTCCTACGCGGCACTGAAGGGCGAGAAGTCTGCTGAACAGGCGCTGGCCGACATGCAGAAGTCCATCGAGTCCGCCGGCGCAGGATCGTAGTCTCACCATGGCAACCGAATTGGGCCCGACGCCGGTCAAAGGGCCGGCGTCGGGTGGGACCCCGGTCCATCACGGACCTAAGGGCGTAGGGGAAGACAACAAGATCCTCAGCCAGGGCAAGTGGGCGTCGTGGCTTCTTGCCCCGACCATTATCGCTCTGGGTATTGTGATTGTTTACCCGATCATCAGCGCGATCGTTATGTCCTTTCAGAAGGACGCCGGGCTGGACCCGGCCACCGGGCTCTTCACTGCAGGCGGCCCCGCGGGCATCCAGAACTATGTGAACTGGCTGGGGCAGCAGTGTGCTGCTCCCGGCGGCGGCACGGTCGCCTGCCCGCCAGGCACGTTAGGCGGTCAGTTCTGGGACGCAACCGGAACGACGTTCCTGTTCACGGTCATCACTGTCGCCTTTGAAACCGTGCTCGGCTTCTGGATGGCAATGATCATGGCGCGCTCGTTCAAGGGCCGCGGCCTCGTTCGGGCAGCGGTTCTCGTGCCGTGGGCCATCCCCACTGCCGTTACCGCCCAGCTGTGGCTCTTTATGTTCGACTTCAACGGCATTATCAACAAACTGTTCAACGTCTCCATCCTGTGGACCGGCAGTGAGTGGCCGGCTAAATGGGCTGTGATCATCGCGGACACCTGGAAGACCACGCCGTTTATGGCGCTGCTCATCCTTGCCGGCCTGCAGATGATCCCGGCGGAGGTTTACGAGGCCGCAAAGGTTGACGGCGCCACTGCATGGCAGCGGTTCCGGATGATTACCCTTCCACTGGTCAAGCCCGCACTGATGGTGGCCATCCTGTTCCGTACCCTGGATGCCCTGAGGATGTTCGATCTTCCGTACATCCTTACCGGCGGCGCGAACAACACCACTACGCTGTCCATCCTGGTGATCAATCAGATCAGACAAGGGTTCAACTCCGCAGCCGCCTTGTCCACCATTACGTTCCTCATCATCTTCCTGGTCGCCTTTATCTTCGTCCGGTTCCTTGGTGCAAACGTCGTGGAGCAAAGCGGAGCCACGGGTAAGGGGAAGAAATGACAACCTCGACTGCCTCCACGGCATTGCGGGCCCAGCAGGACAAGGGACGCAAAACCGCCCAGAACCGGGAAAAATGGGCCCAGGGGCGCACTTACGTCAGCGCCGCCGTCATCCTGATCTGGTGCCTTGCACCTGCTTATTGGATGGTGGTGACGGCGTTCCGCGAGGTGGGCTTCACCTACGACACCTCCATCCTGCCCACACACGTAACTCTGGACAATTTCGCCACCGCCTTCGACACCTCGTTTGGCAACAGGTTTGGCCAAGCCCTGCTGAACAGTATCTTCATTGGTGTCACTGTCACCGTGATCTCATTGGTGATCGGGGTGTTCGCGGCATATGCACTCGCACGCTTGAACTTCCGGTTCAAGTACTTGGTGCTGGGCTTCATTTTGGGTGCGTCCATGTTCCCCGGCGTTGCACTCATCACGCCGCTGTTCCAACTCTTCACCAACATCGGCTGGATGGGCACTTATCAGGCGCTGATCATTCCAAATATTTCCTTCGTCCTGCCGCTTACCGTATACACGCTGACGTCCTTCTTCCGCGAGATGCCGTGGGAGTTGGAGGAATCAGCCCGCGTTGACGGTTGCACCCAGGGCCAGGCATTCCGGAAAGTGATCATGCCTTTGGCGGCTCCGGCGATCTTCACCACGGCGATCCTGGCGTTCATCTCCTCCTGGAACGAGTTCCTGATCGCCAGCCAGCTGTCGAACGATGCGACGCAACCGGTCACTGTTGCCATTGCCAGTTTTGCGGGTGCGCAGCCGAATCAGATCCCGTACACGGCCATCATGGCTGCGGGCACCATTGTCACTATTCCTCTGGTGATCCTGGTGCTGGTCTTCCAGCGCAAGATCGTTGCCGGCCTTACGGCAGGTGCGGTCAAGTGACGAACGGTTTTTCCCGCCCCCGGTCCACGGGGGCGGGAGGCGACCGCCGCCGGATGAGGTCCGGTGAGGACTTTGACATCATCATCGGGTTCCTCGGAGTCTGGGCGCTGGTGTTGCTCGTCGTCACTGTCTGGATGGAAGTTACGGCGCAGCCGGCACTCGGCTGGGCGCTGGGCCTTCTGGCTACGCTGTTGGCAATCTACGGAATGGTGCGGCTCCGGCGGCGGTTGCCGGACCGGAGGTAGCGCACCCCGTTGATTTCGCCATTGCCGGGCACCCGGCGCGAAGGTAACACTGCGATACCGGCCAGCGCTGAAAATACTATGGCCTGGGGGTATCGCGCGAAGCAGGGCGGATGCCTGCAGGGAGTACATGAGGGGACACTGTGGCACGCACAAGTGAAAGGTCACAACGAGGCGGCCACAGCGGTGTCAGCATCGAGGACGTGGCGGCAGCGGCGGGAGTATCAACGGCCACAGTCTCGCGGGCCGTCCGGGGACTGCCCCGGGTATCACCCGCAACGCGGCAAAAAATTCTCGAGGTGGCCGAACACCTGGGTTACGTCGCCTCCAGCTCTGCCTCGGGACTGGCAACCGGCCGCACCAGAACGATCGGCGTGCTGGCGCCCTTCGTGAGCAGGTGGTTCTTCTCCAAAGCCATCGAAGGTGCAGACCGGGAACTGCACGCCCGAAACTACAACCTTTCGCTGTTCAACCTGGGTGGCCATGGCAGCAACCGTGAGCGGCTCTTCAGTAAAACCATGGTTTATAAGCAGATCGACGCCCTCCTCGTCCTGTGTATGGCACTGTCCCATGAAGAACTGGACCACCTGCAGAAGATCGACATTCCACTCGTGGTGGTGGGCGGCCATGTAGAGGACTGTGCCTACATCGGCATTGACGATTACGCCGCTGCATCCACTGCCGTCCGGCACCTGATCGACCAGGGCCACCGGGACATTGCCCTGGTGCACGGTGACGACGAGACAGACCTGAACTTTGATGTCCCCCGCGTCCGCATCCTCGCCTTCAAGGACGTGATGACGGCGGCCGGCCTGCCCACCCGGCCGGAATGGGACGAATGGGGGGATTTCACCGTCCGCAGCGGGCAGGAGGCATTCCGCCGGCTCTGGTCAAAACCGGGCGCCAAGCCGACAGCCATTTTCTGTGCCTCGGACGAGATGGCCATGGGCGTCATTTTCGAAGCTTCCCGGCTGGGCGTCCGGGTGCCCGCGGACCTTTCGGTCGTGGGCATCGACAACCACGATTTCGCCGAGGCCGTGGGCTTGACCACCGTGGGGCAGCGGCCTGACGAACAGGCGGAGCAAGCCACCAAGATGCTCCTCGACGAATTGGACGGTGAGGCAGGAGCGGTGCAGTCGGCCGTCGCGCCCCATGAACTGATCGTCAGAAGGACGACGGCGCCGCCACAGTCCCAGCGCCCCCGGTCATGGCCCAAGTCCTAAGGAACAGGCTCAGGAGGCGCGGGCCAGCTGGCGGATGGGGATCCATCGGGACGCCAGGCGGCGGTACGCCGCGGCGGCGCCCGTCATGTCCCCCTCGGCCAGGCACTCGATGCCGAGTCTGATGTCCATGGGCGAATCGTCCGGGTACACCTTGTCCGCAACAGCCCCGTAGTCCAGCTCCACCATTGAGTTCACATGGAAGAGTTCCAGCCACTCTGTGAGCTGGGCAAGATCGTCCAGCATGTCCAGGTCCGGCGCCGCCAGTGCCAGGTTGGCCACGGCGTACCGTGCACGCTCCAGGGCTTCCGTGATGGGTGCCCACACCCGGACGGTAACGATCTTGCCGGCTGCCTCCACCACGTCTTTGTGGTCCGAATCCATGAACAGGGAAAACCAGCTGAAGGGGATTCCCCAGGTGGACGCCCGGGTGTGCACGCGGATGGACCCGTCACGCGCCTTCACCTGGTCGATCCGCTCCTGGTGCTTGTCCCGCTGCTCTTCAGGGATCAGCAACTCAGCCAGCGGGCCGTGAATTCCCTCCATCAGCGCGTTCGCGGCCAGGCCGGCCCGCAGTACCAACTGGCTGGGACAGTACAGCAGCTCAGGCTCTGCGTCAGCACCGTCGTCGGACGTGCTGCCTTCGGGGGCCGGGGCGGTGGTAACGCGAACCAGGTCGGTCCGCCCGGTGGGAAACGGGTCACCGCCGGAACGGGTAATGCG
The DNA here is from genome assembly GCF_059089965.1 of Arthrobacter sp. SPT-J7. Taxonomy (NCBI): domain Bacteria; kingdom Bacillati; phylum Actinomycetota; class Actinomycetes; order Micrococcales; family Micrococcaceae; genus Arthrobacter; species Arthrobacter sp. SPT-J7. The sequence continues at coordinate 15,574 of NZ_JBNHFF010000026.1, read as the reverse complement.
TCCCAGCGAGGCCAGCAGCTCGGCGTTTTCGACGGCGGCACGCGAGGCAGTCTGCGCGCCGGCGGCGGCAATTGCTTTCCGCTGCTCCTTGGGAAAGGCGTCGAGGGGTTCGTAGACGCGCAGCGTTGAAGAGAATGGCAGGCCTGCCTGGCCCCGGTAGAGGTTTCCCGTCATCACGGCCTCCTTGAATGGGTCCAGGATGATGTCATCAGTCTGCCAGTTCCACCAGCACGGGTGCATGGTCCGACGCGCCCTTGCCCTTGCGCTCCTCGCGGTCGATCGACGCGCCGGTCACGCGCGCAGCCAGCGCGGGGGAGGCCAGCACGAAGTCGATCCGCATGCCCTCCTTTTTGGGAAAGCGCAGTTGGGTGTAGTCCCAGTAGGTGTAGACGCCGGGGCCGGGCGTGTAGGGGCGGACGACGTCGGTGAAGCCGGCGGATTCGAAGGCATGGAAGGCCTGGCGCTCCGGCGGGCTGACGTGGGTGTACCTGTTGTTGACGAACAGGTCAATGTCCCACACATCGTCGTCGAACGGTGCGATGTTCCAGTCTCCCATCAGCGCCACCTGGGCCTGGGGGTCCTGCGTGACAAGTCCCTGCGCATGCGTCTTGAGGCTCTCCAGCCACTTGAGCTTGTAGGGCATGTGTTCGTCGTCCAGCGAGCGTCCGTTGGGGACGTAAAGGCTCCAGATCCGGACACCGGCGCAGGTTGCAGCCATCGCCCGGGCTTCCTGCACGGGCTCCGTACCCGCCTTGCCGAACGCGGGCTGGTCAAGGAACGTCCGCTCAACATCTTCGAGCCCCACCCGGGACGCGATGGCTACGCCGTTCCACTGGTTCACGCCGAAGTGGGCCACTTCGTAGCCCATCCGCTCAAACAGTTCCCACGGGAAGTTTTCGTCCTTGCACTTGGTTTCCTGGATGGCCAGGACGTCACAGTCGCTGCGCTGCAGCCAGGCCTCCACACGGTCGGCACGGGCGCGGAGCGAATTCACATTCCAGGTAGCAATCTTCACAGTTCCTAACTTACCGTGGCCGCCCCACCGCAGGTAAAGCCGCTGGCAGGGCAGCAGGCAAACTTAAGCAGGCGCACTCAGCATGGTCCCGGCCCGGTGGAGTTTAGTAGGAAGTCCGAGTATATTCGCAACCAGAAATGACCTGGGTCACATGCAAAGGAGCTTCCGGCCATGGTGCGCGTGCTTTCCCACTACGTCGGCGGCCAGCAGGCAGCCGGCGGCTCAGGCCGCTTCGGCGACGTCTTTGACCCCTGCGCAGGAACTGTTCAGGCCCGTGTACCGCTGGCAGGCCGGGACGAAGTGGCCAACGCTGTTGCTGTCGCCGCAAAAGCCCAGGAGGAATGGGCGGCCATGAACGCCCAGCGCCGCGGCCGGATCCTGCTCCGGTTCGTGGACCTGGTCAACCGGGAGATGGACGCACTGGCGCGGCTGCTGTCCTCCGAACACGGAAAAACCCTGGCCGACGCCAGGGGCGACATCCAGCGCGGCCTGGAAGTGGTGGAGTTCGCCGCCGGCACACCGCACCTGCTCAAGGGCGAGTTCTCCACCGAGGCCGGACCGGGGATGGACATCCATTCACTTCGCCAGCCCCTGGGCGTGGTGGCAGGGATTACGCCGTTCAACTTTCCCGCCATGATTCCGCTCTGGAAGTCCGGCCCAGCCCTGGCGGCAGGCAACGCGTTCATTCTGAAGCCCTCCGAGCGCGACCCGTCCGTACCGCTCCGCCTGGCCGAGCTGTATTCCGAAGCGGGCGTACCCGACGGTGTGTTCAACGTGGTCAACGGCGACAAGGAAGCGGTGGACGCCCTCCTGGAGGATCCCCGGGTCAAGGCCATCGGGTTTGTGGGCTCCACCCCTATTGCGCAGTACATCTACGCCACAGCCGCCGCCCACGGCAAGCGGGCGCAGTGCTTCGGCGGCGCCAAGAACCACATGGTGGTTATGCCGGACGCAGATCTGGACCAGGCTGCCGACGCGCTCATTGGCGCCGGGTACGGCTCGGCCGGGGAGCGCTGCATGGCGGTTTCCGTGGCCGTCCCGGTGGGGCAGGAAACTGCTGAGCTGCTGGTTGCCAAGCTCCAGGACCGCGTGAAGGGCCTGAAAGTGGGCCACAGCCTTGACCAGGAATCGGACTTCGGTCCGGTGGTCGCCGCTTCCGCCAAGGAACGGATCGAAGGCTTGATCCAGGCGGGACTGGACGAGGGTGCCACGCTCCTGGCGGATGGCCGGGGCGTCACAGTGGAAGGCTACGAGGACGGTTTTTGGGTGGGGCCAACGCTTTTTGACCACGTGACGCCGGACATGGGGATTTACCGGCAGGAGATCTTTGGTCCGGTCCTCTGCGTGGTGCGGGCGGCCGACTACGATGCGGCACTTCAGCTGTGCAGTAAAAATGAGTTCGGCAACGGCGTGGCCATCTTCACCCGTGACGGTGATGCAGCCCGAGATTTCGCCACCCGGGTGGACGTGGGCATGGTGGGTATCAACGTCCCCATCCCGGTGCCGATCGCGTATTACACGTTCGGGGGCTGGAAGGCGTCCGGATTCGGCGACCTGAACCAGCATGGCGCAGACGCCTTCCGCTTCTACACCAAGACCAAGACGGTCACCACGCGGTGGCCCTCAGGAATACGGCATGGGGCCAGCTTTGTGATGCCGGAAGGAAGCTGATGACGGACAGCCTGAAGACCGCTACGGACAACCGGGCCGAGGTGCTGTTTGAGCGCCGCGGCCGCCTGGGGGTCATTATCCTCAACCGGCCCCAAGCCGTGAACGCGTTGACCGCGGGAATGGTGAATGCTCTTTTGGGGCAGCTGACTGCCTGGGCTGATGACGGTGGCGTTGCCACGGTCCTGGTGCGGGGCGCCGGTGACCGCGGGCTGTGCGCCGGCGGCGACATTGTGGCCATCTACGAGGACATGCTGGCCGGCAGCGGGCTGACGGCGGGCTTTTGGCAGGCAGAGTACCGGCTCAATTCCCTGATTGCCCGCTACCCGAAGCCATATGTGGCCTTGATGGATGGCCTGGTGCTGGGCGGCGGCGTGGGGATTTCCGCGCACGGATCGGTCCGGGTGGTGACTGAGCGGACCCGGATGGGCATGCCGGAGACCACCATTGGTTTTGCGCCCGACGTCGGGGGTACCCTTCTGCTGTCCCGGGCACCGGGGGAGGCGGGAACCCATGCGGCGCTGACAGGCACTCACCTGTGCGGGGCGGATGCCCTGCACCTTGGACTCGCCGACCACTACGTTCCGTCGGACAGGCTCGAGGACCTGCTGGTGGCGCTGGAAAGCGAAACCGCGCAAGCCGCCGTCGTACGTTACAGCGAGGTGCCTCCGCTTTCTGTCCTTGAGCAGCAGCGTGACTGGATTGACAGCTGCTACGCCTCCGATGACGCAGAGGAGATTGTCCGGCGCCTCCGGAGCTTTGATGGTGAAAGCGGCGACGCGGCCCGGAATGCCGCCGACACCATTGAAGCGAAGTCGCCCACGTCGGTGAAGGTCACGCTGGCCTCACTGCGGCGGGTGAAGGGACTCACCCTTGATGAAGCCCTGGCGCAGGAGTACAGGGTAGGTTTGCGGTTCCTGGAAGCGCCGGACTTCCAGGAGGGCATCAGGGCGCAGGTGGTGGACAAGGACCGCAGGCCCAGGTGGCGGCCGCCCACCCTGGTGGAGGTGCTGCCCCGGCAGGTGGAATGCTTCTTTGAGCCCCTGGGCAGCAAGGAACTTGACCTGCAGCTGAAGGAGACGGACCATGCCTGAGAAGTACACCGTTGCGTTCCTGGGCCTTGGCCACATGGGGGGACCCATGGCGTTGAACCTCGCCAAAGCGGGGTACGCGGTAGCCGGCTTCGACGTAATGCCCGCAGCCCTTGAAACAGCCCGCACCCACGGTGTTCCGGTGGCAGCCAGTGCTGATGAGGCAGTATCCGGTGCAGAGGTGGTCATCACCATGTTCCCGAGTGGCCGGCATGTGCTCGATGCCTACATGGGCGCGGATGGCGGCCCAGGCCTGCTGGTGGTCGCTGCCCCCGGAACGATGTTCCTGGACTGTTCCACGATCAATGTCGACGAAGCCAGGGAAGCAGCCCGGCTGGCCGTTGAAGCCGGTCACCGTTCGGTGGACGCACCGGTATCCGGCGGAGTGGTCGGCGCCGAAGCCGGGACCCTCACGTTCATGGCTGGCGGCGATGAAGCCGACTTCGAGGCAGTGCTGCCGCTGCTGGAGGTGATGGGCAAACGCGTGGTCCACTGCGGCGCCCATGGTGCTGGACAGGCTGCCAAAATCTGCAACAACCTGATCCTGGGAGCCTCCATGATTGCCGTCAGCGAGGCTTTTGTGCTGGGGGAGAAGCTGGGCCTGAGCCACCAGTCACTGTTCGATGTGGCGTCTGCTGCGTCCGGGCAATGCTGGGCGCTCACCACGAACTGCCCCGTGCCTGGTCCCGTCCCCACCAGCCCGGCAAACCGGGATTACCAGCCCGGTTTCGCCGGAGCCCTGATGGCCAAGGACCTCAACCTTGCCGTCAACGCACTGCGCAGCACGGGAGTGGCAGCCCGGGTTGGACCGCTGGCCGCGGAAATCTACGATACGTTTGCCGCGGAAGGCGGTGCAGGCCGGGATTTCTCCGCGATCATCACGGACATTCGGAGCAGGTCGGACAGCCAGGACAATCCGGCGAACGTCGCCGCGTCCGGAAACCTGGCTGCTGCCGGAAACCCGGGCGCCGGCGTTCCACCCCAGGCATCGCAGGCGGCATCACACCAGGCAGCGCAGGACGACGGGAGCCCCGAATGACGGAATACATGAACATCCTCGTGGAACAGCGGGGCCGGGTGGGTCTGGTGACGTTGAACCGGCCGCAGGCGTTGAACGCCTTAAATAAGGCCACCATGGAGGAGCTCGTGTCCGCCGTCCGCGCCATGGATGCCGATCCCGGCGTGGGAGCTGTGGTCATTACCGGCTCGGGTAAGGCCTTCGCCGCAGGGGCTGACATCAAGGAAATGGCCGCCCAGGGTTACATGGACATGTACGCCGCTGACTGGTTCCGCGGTTGGGAGGACTTCACCCGGCTCCGCATACCTACGGTTGCCGCGGTCTCGGGATTCGCCCTGGGCGGCGGCTGCGAGCTGGCGATGATGTGCGATCTCATCATCGCCGGGGACAATGCGAAGTTCGGCCAGCCGGAAATCAACCTCGGCGTGCTGCCGGGCATGGGCGGATCGCAGCGACTGACCCGCGCCTTGGGCAAGGCCAAAGCAATGGACCTGATCCTCACCGGCAGGTTCATCGGGGCGGAGGAGGCTGACCGTTGCGGCCTGGTATCCCGGGTGGTGCCCGCTGAGGATGTTGTGGACGAGGCACTGAAGGCCGCCGAGGTAATCGCCTCCAAGTCAAAGCCGGTGGCCATGGTGGCGAAAGAGGCCGTGAACGCCGCCTTTGAAACCGGGCTGGCCCAGGGTGTCCTGTTGGAGCGCAGGCTGTTCCACTCCCTGTTCGCTACCGAGGACCAGAAGGAAGGCATGGCGGCGTTCACAGAAAAACGCCAGCCCCAATTCAAGCACCGGTAAGCGAAAGCGACTCCCGGTAGGCGGCCAGTTCCGCCGCCATTTCCTCAGCCATGAGGTGGTTATTGATGACGACGGCGGTCCAGGCAGCAGCTGCAGCGGAGGCAAGCACCTGCGCCTTCAGGTCCGCTATGTTCCCCGCGGCCCAGACGCCCGGGACGCTTGTGGCACCGTCCGCATCGGTCGCAAGGTAGGTTCCCATTCCTGTCGGGTGCTCCGACGGAACCAGTCCGAGGCCGGCAAAAGCCTCCAGCCGGGCCTGGACCCGCGGCCCCACGACCAGTGCCTCCACCGCGATTTCCGGGCCTCCGGCCAAGGCGACACCCCGCACGCGGTCATCCTCCACGCGGACCGATTCCACCGTGCCGGCAGCTACCTTAATCCCGCGGGCAGCCAATTGTTCCGCTTCGGCGTGGGACGGGACAACCTTGTTGTTGAGGAACAGGGTGATGTTGCTGCTCCACTGCCGGAAGAGCAGGGCCTGATGGACGGACCACGGTCCGTTTCCAATGATCCCAATCGCCTGGTCGCGCACCTCCCAGCCGTGGCAGAACGGGCAGTGCAGCACGTCCTTGCCCCAGCGCTCCCGGAGCCCGGGAATGCCCGGCAGTTCGTCCACCAGGCCCGTGGTGATCAGGAGCCGGCGGCCGCGAAGCCGCGAGCCGTCGGTGAGCGTTACGTCGAAGCCCTGATCCATGTCCCCGCGGGCAGCACGCACCGCGCCTCGGACTATGGCAGTACCGTACTGCTCTGCTTCGCCGCGGCCAATCGCCAGGAGTTCGGCAGGCTTGATGCCGTCGCGGGACAGGAAACCGTGGACTCCCTCGGCGGGGGCGTTGCGTGGTTCACCGCTGTCCACTACCACTACGGAGCGGAGGCTGCGCCCCAGCATCTGAGCGGCGCTAAGACCGGCAGCGCCGCCGCCGATAATCAGGACATCGGACATTGGTTCCTTGGATGTATTCATAACCCCAATCATCTTGTGACGCGCTCGACGCTGGCAAAGCCTTTTGCTGGAATGGCAAGATAGGGGCATGGATGAACAATTGGACGATGTCCTGGCGGCTGTGGGCCCGAGGTTGCGTGCGCTCCGCCTCGCCAGGGACATCACCTTGTCAGCGCTGGCAGAGACCACTGGCATCTCGGTCAGCACCCTGTCCCGGCTGGAGTCCGGCCAGCGCCGGCCCAACCTCGAGCTTCTCCTGCCGTTGGCCAAGGCCCACCATGTCCCGCTCGATGAACTGGTGGGCGCTCCTGCCACCGGGGATCCGCGCGTTCACCTGCGTCCCATCAAGGCAAGGGGAATGACAATCATTCCGCTGACCAGGAAGCCGGGCGGCATCCAGGCCTATAAACACATCCTGCCCGCTGGGCCGCTCGAGGAGCCCAGCCCGAAGGTGCATGAGGGTTACGAGTGGTTGTACGTGCTCAACGGAAAACTTCGAATGGTTCTCGGCAGCCAGGACCTGGTGCTCGGCCCGGGGGAAGCGGCGGAGTTTGATACCCGCGTGCCCCACTGGTTCGGCCGCGCGGACGGCAAACCGGTGGAATTCCTCAGCCTTTTCGGCACGCAGGGGGAGCGTATGCACGTAAGGGCCAAGCCGGCCTGAGCCCCGGTCCCAGCCATTGCACAGGTGCGTAAGGTAGACAGGGCAGACCAAACGTGGAAGCGGACGGGGAGTTGTATGTGGGGAATGGCGGCGGATGCAGGCGGATCGGCCGATAACCTTACGGGGCTGGTGGGCATAGCTGCCCGGGGCATCGAGCAGTTGGGCGAATGGGGAGTGGGGCTCTTTACCCTTGCTGAAACCGTGGTGCCGCCCATCCCCAGCGAAGTGATTCTGCCGCTCGCCGGCTACCTGGCAAGGCAGGGAACCTTGAACCTGGTCCTCGTTTTTGTCACCAGCACGCTGGGAGCCTACCTGGGTGCGGTGTTCCTGTACTGGCTGGGCGGCAAGCTTGGGCTAGAGCGTTCCATCCGCGGCCTGTCCCGGCTGCCGTTGGTGGACCGGGAAGACTTCGAGCATGCAGCGGGCTGGTTCCGCCGCCACGGAAGGTCCTCCATCTTCTTCGGCAGGCTGCTCCCGGGAGTACGGAGCCTGATCTCCCTTCCGGCCGGGGCTTCGGCCATGCCGTTCGGGATTTTCAGCCTTTACACCTTGGCAGGCAGCGGTCTGTGGAACGGAGCACTCCTGGGCCTGGGCTACCTGCTTGGCACCCAGTACCGGCTCATCGAGGAATACTCGCGGTTCCTGAACTACGCCGTCTATGCCGCGTTGGGCGTCACTGTAGTGCTGCTCGTGGTCAGGCGCGTCAAGCGTACGAAGACCTCGCGCTGAACCGGCAGTGAGAAAGCCCTTCCCGGAACGCACGAGCCAGGTCAGGAGTCGATAAAGTCGCCCGCGTTCCTGCGGAAGTCCTGCAGGATCCGGATCAGCTGGTCCACATCCTCTGGCCCGAACCCGGGCTTGCTGAATACTCCTATGTTCAGGGCCGCCGTCGAGCGCTTCGCCATGGTGCGGCCCTCGGCGGTGAGCTCAACCAGTGTGGTGCGGCCGTCCGTAGGGTGCGGGGAGCGGCGCACCAGCCCCGCTTCCTGGAGCCGGTCCACTGCATTGGTGATGGAGGTCGGGTGTACCTGGAGCAGGTTGCTCGCTTTCTTCATGGGAAGGGACCCATTCCTGGCAAAGCTCAGCAGCGCGAGCAGCTCATAGCGGGCGAACGTCAGCCCGAATGGCTTGAGGGTGAGTTCGATCCTGGCCAGCAGGATCTGCTGCGTGCGCATGATCGCGGTGATGGCAGCCATCGGAGCGGCGACGTCCGCGCAGCCGTGCTCCTCCCAATTGCGGCGGGCCTCTGCAATGGGGTCTCGGGGCAACGGACCGCCCATAGCCAGCCTTTCGCCAGGTGATGTACCTCACTGTTGTGATGAACCTGTGCAATATACTAGGACATCCTAGGGATTCGTAGCGGTTTGGGAAGGGGGACGACGACCGATGCAGCCCCCAGCGCGTGGCGCGGGTGCACCACCCTTTCCGGACGCGGACCTGATGTACATCGTGGACCTCCTGCCGCCCGCCGAGCGCGACAGGTACTTAAACATCCGCCGGTTCCTGCAGTCCTCCGTCCGGCAGCCCTCCATCCGGTACTGGAACCGCGAGGAGTTCCCCTTTGGCCTGCTGGCGGACATGGGAAAGCATGGCCTTGGCGCCCTCCAGCTGGACGGCAGCTCCACCCTCTTCAAGGGCCTTATGTACGTAGAACTTGCCCGGGCGGATGTGTCCCTGTCGGCGCTGGCCGGGATCCACAATGAGCTGATTCTCGGGATGATCAACCAGCTGGGATCTGAGGAGCAGAAGGCCAGATGGCTGCCGGGCCTGAAAACTTTCCGTCACCTCGGAGCCTTTGCGTTGACGGAGCCGGAGCACGGCTCGGACATCGCCGGCGGGCTGGAAACTTCAGCCAGGCTCGACGGCGGTACCTGGGTCCTCAACGGGGCCAAGCGCTGGATCGGGGCCGGGACTATCGCCGATTTCGCTCTCGTGTGGGCACGGGATCAGGCGGACGGGGAAATCAAGGGTTTCATTGTGGAGTCAGACCGTGCCGGCTACTCAGCAACCAGGATCTCGAACAAGATCGGCCTGCGGATCATGCAGAACGCGGACATCGTGCTGGAGGACGTGAGGATTCCTGCCGCCAACCTTCTGCCGGGGGCCACCAGCTTCCCGCGGGTCAACGAACTGCTCCGTGACTCCCGTGCCTGGGTGGGCTGGCAAGCTGCCGGCATCCAGTTCGCAGCCTTCGACGTCGCCCGCGCCTACGTATTGGACAGGTGGCAGTTCGGCAAGGAGCTGGCCCGGTTCCAGCTGGTCCAGCAACAACTGGCGGACATTCTGGGCAACGCTACGGCCTCGTTGGCGCTGATGGCACAGTTGGCCCGCATCCAGGAGGACGGGAAGCTGGAGATGGCGCAGGCGGCCATGGCCAAGGCCACCACCACACGTATGGCACGCGCCTCGGTGGCCATGGGCCGTTCACTGTTGGGCGGGAATGGCATCAGCAGTGATTATGAAATGGGCAAGCTGTTCGGTGACGCGGAAATCCTCTACACCTACGAGGGCACCTACGAGATTAACTCGCTCATCGTGGGAAGGGCTGTCACTGGAAAATCAGCCTTCACCTGAGTTCCCCCTCTTCATCACAGCCCATGCCGGGCCGTTGTCCCGCCGGTCCGGCATGGGTAGCATCGAACACTAAGCCTACTTAGTGTTTATCCCGGGTGCTCGTTTGAAAGGGGAGGCGGAATGCGCGTCAAGAATTCAGTGGTGGTGATCACCGGGGCGTCCAGCGGGATCGGCAAGGCCACTGCCCTGCGCTTCGCCAGCAAGGGGGCCAGGCTGGTCCTGGCTGCCCGGGGAGCGGAATCCCTGGAAGCCGTGGCTGCAGCGTGCAGGAAACGTGGCGCGAAGGCCATCGCCGTCCCCACCGACGTAACAGACGCGGACAAGGTGGAGGCTCTTGCATCCCGTGCCGTTGAGGAGTTCGGGCGGCTGGATGTGTGGGTCAACAACGCAGCGGTCGGCGTCTTCGGCCTGCTGACCGAAATTCCGCCAAAGGACTTCCAACGGGTACTGGATGTGAACATTACCGGCTACGTCAACGGTGCCCGGGCTGCGTTGACCCGCCACACATCCCAGGGCTCGGGCACCCTGATCAATGTTGCGTCCATCGTGGCGGAAACCCCGCTGCCCTACTTCGCCGCGTATTCCATTTCCAAGGCCGCGGTACGGGCGCTCAGTATCAGCCTGCGCTCGGAACTGGCCCGCGAAGGCGTTACCCGCGTGAAGGTGTGCACGGTCCTCCCGGCCACTATTGATACGCCGTTTTACCAGAACGCAGCCAACTTCACAGGCCGCCGTCCGATGGCCATGCCTCCCGTCTACACCCCGCAGCGGGTGGCGAAAGCCGTGGTGAAGCTTGCAGCCCACCCGCGCCGGGAAACCGTTGCGGGAGGACTGGGAGGCCGGCTCCTGGTCCTGCAGCACAAGTTCACTCCAGGCGCGGTGGAAGCGGCCGCTGCCCGCCAGGTGGACCACCGCCAGCTCTCGCGGCGGCAGTCAGCCCCTGTGACTACAGGGAATCTTCGTCAGGCGTCGCAATCCATCGGAAAAGTTTCCACCACGGGCGGATGGCACGGCCGGCGGCGGACGGCGCAGCGGACGGTAGCGGGCGCGGCAGCTCTGGCGGGCGCCGCGGTCGCCATGCGGAAGCGGCTGGGCTGACTGCCCTGAGCTGTACCAGCCTTCCCATGCCGCGCCACGCCGTCGTGCCGGCGGTACTTCCTAGAGGTTCCTTTCGGCGTAGGCGCGCAGCGCGTCCCGCACGAAGCCGGCACCCGCTTCGCCACCGTAGCTGGCCGCGAACCGGGCGTCGGCGACGTACATCTCCGCAAGCCCCACGACATACCCCTTAACATCGCCGCCGCTTTCCATAGCGGGGGTGCCGGGGATGGACGTCAGCCATTCAACGTGGCGCCGTGCCAGGTCCTGGGCTTCCGGGCTGTCAGCGGCGAGACCTGATCCGGACGCCGCGATCCAGTCGCTGCCGAGCTTTTCGGCGCGGGACTTCCACTCCTTTTTCTGCCCGGTTCCCATGCCCCGCCACCAGGCATCGCTGCTGGCGTAAGCATCCTTGCCCCAGCGCTCCTCCACCTCGTCCTTGTACTGGGTGTGGTCGAAGCCGTCAAACATGTTCTCGGCCATGAGTGCGCCTCCTCCTTTCACTGTTTCGATTGTTTGCTGTACGGAAAGAACCTGCCGGGCCAGCCGCTCCTGCTCCTGCCGGAGCCAGTCCAGATGGCGGCTCAACGCTTGAACCGTGTCTGTCTCGTGCTGGAAGACCTCGGCGATGGCCGGCAGCCCCAGCCCGAGTCCCCGGAGCAGGAGGACCCGCTGCAGCTGCAGGAGCGCTGTCCCGTTGTAATAGCGGTAACCGTTACTCCCCACGCGGCTGGGCTTCAGCAGCCCGATGTCATCGTAGTGCCGGAGTGTCCGGCTTGTTGTGCCTGCCATCCTGGCGACATCCTGGATGGACCAGTCCACGCCGGTCCCCGCTTCGGTTGCTTCCATGTTCCGAGCGTAGGGGTTGACGCAGCGTCAAGGTCAAGCAGGTGTTCAGGGGCGACGGTTACGCAATGGCCGGGTCCGGGGTGAGCGGACGCGGGCCTGGGCAACGAGGCGGGTGAAAGCGAAGATAAAGACTGCCTCGATGAGGATCATCAGCGCCACAAGCAGCCACTGTTCTTCGGCAACAAAAACGACGCAGCCTGCGAGCGCGAGCACTGTCCCGAGCACCAGGGCGTAGACGGCAAAACCCACGGCAACCCGTGCGCTGCGGACGCCGGTCCGGAAACCGAAACCGTGGGGCTCCCCGCCGGGCTGCCCGGGAACCAGGTCCGGCACGGCAGGCGGAAGCCTGTCGAACTCTTCCCACGGATCCTTCGCTGGGTCGTTGCCCGGAACGTGGTCCGGGTGCTGTCCGGTCATAGTCCAATTATCCCAGCACCCGCTCAGGGATAGGGATATGGATAGGGATAGAAACGCAACGTCGGCCGGTCAGGAAAGTCCGTGACGTTCACCAATGTCACGCAGGGAGCAGCACAGGGGACACAAAAACAGGGGACACAAAAACAGCGGCCCCTCCAACTGATGTTGGGGAGGCCGCTGCCGTGGCAAGGTTCCTCCTGCAGGTGCGGGAGGCAAGCCGAAGCCTTAGAGCGGGCGGATGTTCTCTGCCTGCGGGCCCTTCGGACCCTGGGTCACATCGAATTCAACCTTCTGGTTCTCATCGAGTGAGCGGTATCCGCTGCTGGCGATTGCTGAGTAGTGGGCGAAAACGTCAGCGGACCCGTCATCGGGGGCAATGAAGCCAAAACCCTTTTCGGCGTTGAACCATTTAACTGTGCCTGTTGCCATGGCTGCATTCCTTCGTGTGACTCTGATTCTCTCCCCGGGCCACCGGCCCGAGGTGCGCGGAGAACGTCCCCCGCAGTCCCCAACGTACGGGGCCGGGGCCAACGTTGCAAGGGTAACGGCGATAATGTGTTGTCAGCGCATGCCCTCACGGCGGATTGCAGTGGCGATGGCAGCGGCCCTGGTCTCCACTCCAAGCTTGGCGTAGATGTGGGCGAGGTGCGTCTTGACCGTGGCCTCAGAGATGAAGAGGCGCTGTCCGAGTTCCCGGTTGCTGAAGCCCTGCGTGAGGAGGCTGAGCAGTTCGGCCTCGCGCGGAGTAAGGATTTCGTCGGGGCTGCGCAGCTGCTGGAAAAGCCGGGAGGCCACCGGGGCGCTCATGACACTCTTGCCCTGGACTGCCCCGCGGATGGCCGCGAAGATCTCGTCAGGCGCGGCGTCCTTCAGCAGGTATCCCATCGCGCCGGCGTCCACTGCCCGGACGATGTCTGCATCGGAGTCGTAGGTGGTGAACACCAGGATGGCCTGCCCTTTGTTGCGCTCGCGGATCCGCCGTATGGCCTCGATCCCGTCCATGCCTGCGCCCATGGCCAGGTCCATCACAACCACCGCGACGGCGTCCTGTTCGAGGCGTTGGAGCGCTTCCTCTCCGGAGGCTGCCTCGGCGACGACGGCAATGTCAGGTTGGGTGCCCAGCAGGGCCCGCAGTCCGCTTCTCACCACCAGGTGGTCGTCCACCAGCAGCACGGTGATGGCGCTCATGCAGGCTCTTCCGGGCTCGCATGCCCCTTGGGTTCCTCCGCCGCGGGGATCTGGGCGGCGACGATGGTCCCTTCGCCGGGTTCGCTTTCCACTGAGAAAACGCCGCCCAGCTGCTCCACACGCTGCCGCATGGCCCGCAGTCCGTATCCTCCGGTGTCCGACGGCGGTGCTGCCGCCGCGGGATCGAAGCCGGCACCGTCGTCGTGGATGTCCAGGGTGACAGCGTCCGGAAGGTAGCCGAGGGTGAGCGTGGCGGTGGCGGCGCCCGCATGGAGCTTGATGTTCGATGCTGCGCTTTGGACCACCCTGAGGAGGGCGTGGCGGACATCCGGCGGCACCGGCCGTGGTTCACCCGTGACCAGGAGCCTGGCGTCCGGAACGTACTGCCTCGCCGCGGAAAGCAGGGCCTCAGGCAAGGGCGACGCGTCCAGCCCGGGGGAAGCAAGCTCGTGGACCAGGCTGCGGGTCTCGGACAGGTTGCCCCGGAGCAATGCGGTGGCTTGGCCGAGGTCGGCGCGTGCTGAAGGACTTGGCCACGCCCTGCCGGCTGCCTCGAGCAGGAGCAGGCTGCTGGCCAGCCCCTGGGTCACTGTGTCGTGGATTTCCCTGGAGACACGCTCCCGTTCGGCGATGGTTCCTGCCCGGCGCTCGCTGGCCGCCAACTGCCCTTGGGCGAGGGAGACTTCGGCGTGCAGGCGGCGCTGTTCCTCGGCGTCGTGCTGGATCCTGTCGTAAATCAAGGTCAGCATCACACCCACGGCGAGCGGGCCGAGGAGCATGGCAAGGTCAGTGCCGCTGCTCAGCCGGAACAGCCCTGCCGCGGTGGCAGCAGCCGTGGCTCCTGCCGCTGCGTAGGCAGCCGCGCCACTCAGTGCGCTGCGGCACAGGAAGAAGAGCGCGAATGAGCACCAGGCAAAGCTCGGCGCCGCGATCACCAGGACAGCCCACACTGCGACGAGGGTGAATACCCAGGGCGCCCAAGGCTTCCCGCGCGATGCAAGGACGGCGACGGCGAAGTACAACAGGCAGGCAGCCGCAGCCAGTCCCAGGACCAGGACGTTGTCGGCGGGGCTGTGCCGCATCATGTACCGGACCAGGGACGCCACCAGCAGGACGGCGAAGCCAAGATGAACGGCGGCGTCAATGCTGCGGAAGCGGGCTGCGTTGCTGGTGGAAGCGCTGGTCGCCGGCGGGCCAGTCCGGCCGCCAACGGCTGAGTCGAGGACGGAGGCGGCCGGGGCGGGGCTGGCTTGGGTAGGCATGGGAGTTCCGGTTCCGGTGGGGAATGCTACCCACCATGCTATTGCCCCCGCCCCTGCACCGTCTCTCAGCCTTTTGGCTGATACAGCTGGCCCATTGGAGCAGGGTTGTACAGCCAAAGGCCCGATGGCACGCAGCGGGAGCCCCGGAAGGATTGGGGATGAAACGAACCCCGCTCCGAATGTGGGGCTCCGAGCAAAGGAAACAGCATGAAGAAGTCCACAAAAGTTCTTACCGTCGCAGCCGCAAGCGCGCTTGCCCTCACCGCCGGGGTAACGGTTGCCGCGAATGCCGGCGCCGGTTCCGCTCCAACTGCTGTCCCCGCTGCCGACATCCAGCCCGTGCCGGAGAACGTGGTGCAGCAGAACCGGATCTCGGTCGGCGCCTCGGCCAAGGCGGTGGAATCGGCGCTGGCCAAATGCCAGGCTGACAGGCTTCCCTTCGTCACGGTGGCATTGGTGGACCGCTTCGGGACTGTCCAGGCACTGCTTCGGGGCGACAACGCGGCTGAGCACACCATTGAAGCCGCACAGCAGAAGGCTTACACGGCCGCCGCCTTTGGAACCCCCACCAGTGAGCTGGCCAAGCGGATCAACGGAACCGGCCCCAGCATCGACGACCTCCCCGGCACGCTCTTCCTGGGCGGCGGCGTCCCGCTGAAGGTGAACGGGGTTTCGGTGGCAGGCATCGGCGTCGGCGGCGCTCCCGATGGCGCGCTGGACGAGGCCTGTGCTGCAGCCGGCGCGGATGCCATCGCGGCCGCCGGTGCCGTTAAGTAGGCAAAACGCATGAGGTGGTTCGGGGCCGTGCTTGTGGTGCTTATCCTGACCGCGTGCCAGGCGGGGACGCAGGAGCCGCAGCAGCCGGCGTCTCCGTCGCCGTCGGTCCTGGCCACGCCGGGGGCCCAACTGCCCGCGGGGGGACCGGTATCATCCCCGGCGTCCCCCGCGCCGCCTGTACCGGCAACCACGCCGCCTGCGCTTTCCGCTGAAGCGCAG
>NZ_JBNHFF010000025.1:0-25659 GCF_059089965.1 Arthrobacter sp. SPT-J7 | reverse complement strand
CGAAAGAACCCGGCCCCGATACTGCCGGGGCCGGGTTCTTTACCGGCGGAGAATGGGGGATTTGAACCCCCGAGGGCGTTAACCCAACACGCGTTCCAGGCGTGCGCCATAGGCCGCTAGGCGAATTCTCCAGCTGCTTCTGAATCAAAAGCAGATACTAGATTACCTGAACTTTTCCGCTTCGCCCAATCGAGGCTCCGGGGCCGGCGCTGAAGCCTTGCCGGCCTGCCGGGAAGCGGGTCCCCGATGTGGACTTTACCCAGAAATGGACGCCCCCAACGCGCCCATTCCACCGGAGCACCGTTGAGCTGCCGGGTCCGGCTCCGAACAGCCAGGCCTCGCAGCTCACAATCTTGAGATTGCCCCAATCGGTGTACATATCCATGATCGCGGCTGGTAGGGGGATAAGCAATGGATTTCACTCCTCCCGCTGAATCTTGGGGCACGATGGGAGCCATGACAGAGCTGCACACCCTGGTGGTTTACGTCCCCGCATCGCATACACCACAGGTACTGAAGGCTATAGGCGACGCAGGAGCGGGGCGGATTGGCAACTACTCACACTGTTCCTTTGTGACCCCAGGCACCGGCCGATTCACTCCGCAGGCGGGCGCTGCTCCCTACGTCGGGATTGTGGGCACTTCCGAAGAAGTGGCCGAGGACCGGATTGAGTGTGTGGTTGAAGGGCCGCTGTTGAAGGCCGTGGTGGCCGCCTTGCGGTCAGTTCACCCTTATGAGGAGCCCGCCTTCATTAGCTGGAAGGTTGAGGGCTGGCGCTTCCAGGACCCCGATTCGAGTCGGGCCTGAAGTTCGGGTAAAGTATCTGACGGCCCCTCATGTGGCGTCATCCTGTTGAACTCCCCCAGGACCGGAAGGTAGCAAGGGTAAATGGGCTCTGGCGGGTGCATGGGGGGTCTTTACTATTCCCCCACAGGGCGGCAGAATGTCAGCCCGGATTGGTAGGGTTTTCTCTGTGACAGTCACTACCGCCCTGTACCGCAGATACCGTCCAGACTCCTTCGCTGACGTTATCGGGCAGGAACATGTCACCGAACCACTGATGACCGCTTTGCGGAAGAACCGGGTCAACCACGCCTACCTTTTTTCCGGTCCCAGGGGTTGCGGCAAGACCACGTCGGCGCGCATTCTGGCACGTTGCCTGAATTGCGCCCAAGGCCCGACCGACACCCCCTGCGGCACCTGCCCCAGCTGTGTTGAACTTGCCCGTGGCGGTTCCGGGTCGCTCGACGTCATCGAGATCGACGCTGCCAGCCACGGCGGCGTGGACGACGCACGGGACCTCCGCGAGAGGGCAACGTATGCCCCCGTCCGTGACCGCTACAAAATCTTCATCATTGACGAAGCCCACATGGTCACGTCCGCCGGTTTCAACGCCCTGCTGAAGATCGTCGAAGAACCCCCGGAACACATCAAGTTCATTTTCGCCACCACGGAGCCGGACAAGGTCATCGGCACCATCCGCTCCCGTACGCACCATTACCCCTTCCGCCTGGTGCCGCCGGAGCCGCTCATGGCCTACCTCGAACTTCTCTGCAACCAGGAGAGCGTCCCGGTTGCGCCTGGTGTCCTGTCGCTGGTGATCCGCGCCGGCGGGGGCTCCGTCCGTGACTCCCTGTCCGTCCTGGACCAGCTGATGGCAGGTGCCGGGCCCAACGGCCTGGACTATGAACTTGCCGTGGCGCTGCTCGGCTACACCCACGCTTCTTTGCTGGACGATGTTGTCGAGGCGGTTGCTGCCTCGGACGCCGCGACCGTCTTCCGTGCCGTGGACAGGGTCATCCAGACCGGTCATGACCCGCGCCGCTTCGTCGAGGACCTCCTGGAGCGCTTCCGCGACCTCATCATCGTCCAGGCCATGCCCGAAAGCGCCCAGACCATTCTTCGTGGCATGCCGGCTGACCAGATCGCGCGCCTGAAGAACCAGGCGCACAACCTGGGCGCCGCCGAGTTGTCCCGCGCGGCCGACGTCACCAACACAGCGTTGACCGAGATGACCGGTGCCACCTCTCCGCGGCTGCATCTGGAACTGTTGTGCGCCCGGATCCTCCTGCCCAGTTCGGAGCAGAACGAGCGTGGCATGGCCGCACGGATAGACCGTGTAGAGCGGCGGCTCAACTATGCAGGGAACGGCGTCGGGGCTCCCGCCACAGCCACCGCTCACCAGGCTGGACCTGCTGACCAGCAGGCACCGGCCGGGAAAACGCCGACCGCGCAGGTGACTGCGGAGCCAGCGATGCCCAGCCCGGCATCGCCTGAGCCTGCAGCCCCTCCATCCCCCACCGCCCAGCAGGTCCACCAGGAACCCGCAGCGGCAGCGGCCGCTCCGGAAAGGGCGCCTGCCTCGCCGCAGGCCCCAGCTCCAGCGACGGGCCCTGCCGCTGCGGACCGTAGTGCCCCGTTGACCGCTCCGCGGGTCAGCACCAGCGACTGGCCGGTCGAGCCCTCCGCAGACTCCCGCGCTTCCCGTGCCGACTCCCGTCCCGGAGTGGCACGTCCCGCGGCCGCAGTCCCCGCGGAGGCCCCTGCCGTAGCAACACCGTCAGCTGACAACAGGCAGGCTGCAGCTCCGGCTGCCCAGGCCGCCCCTGCTGCCCAGGCGGTCCCTGCTGCTGCCCGGCCCGAATCGGTGCCTGCCGGATCTGCTCCCTCCGCTTCCCCTGCAGCCATGGGCGACGTGGAAGTACTGCGCCGGGCGTGGCCGGATGTCCTGCAGACGCTTTCCAAGATCAAGCGCAGCACCTGGGCACTCGTTGAACCCAACGCCCAAGTCAGTGCGTTTGACGGCCACGCGCTCACCCTTTCGTTCACCACACCCGGGCTTGCCGGCGCTTTTGGCCGGGCAGACCACTCGGAGAACCTGCGGCAGGCTATCCACAAGACTGTTGGCATTGACTGCCAGATCAACGCAGTGGCCGGCGGAAGCGCCAGCCGGTCGAGCTCTGAGCCAAACCCAAAAGCACCCGCTAGCCGGCCAGCACCTGCAACGTCAACTGGTCCGGCGACTTCAGCTGATGTTGCCTGGGGACTGGCGCCTGCACCGGCATCTGCGGATGCACCGGCACCTTCCGCTCCGGCAGGTGCCGGCCACCGGGAGGCAGACGGCCGAGCAGTGCCAGTGACCCAAGGCTCAGCCGGGAGCAACCACCCGGCTCCTGCCGGACCCGCGTCCGGAGGAAAAGTCGAGCTTGTACCAGGGAACGGCACCTCCCTGGCTCAGCGTTCGGCAGCCGGCGGCTCTTCACCAGCCCAATCTCCGGCTGTCCCTTCAACAGCTCCTTTGGCGCAAGCTGACCCTTACAGCGGCACCGCGGAAGACTACTCCTACTCGGACGACGACTGGGGCCCGCCCCGGGATGAAGACGCGCCACCGCTGGAAGAAGAGCCTCCCATGGACTGGGACCCTTCCTCGCGCTCCGGCGGCCGCTCAGCTCCGGCCGCCGCCCCGGGTGTCATTTCCGCCGCAGCCGGCTCACGCCAGCAGGGCACACAATCTGATGCCCAATCCGGCACCGACGCGACTGCCGGAACTCCAACCGCCAAAACTCCAACGGGCAGCAATCCCGGAACAGGTGCCTCCGATCCGTGGGCACGTGCCGTTGAGCAGGCACCGGGTGTTTGGGTTGTTGGGGAAGCTAGCAACGTGGGTAAGAACGCCACAGGCGGCTTGCGTGAAACGGAAGCAGTTGAGGCACCCTCAACCACACGGTACGAGCCGGCTACCGCCCAGATCCCCCCTTCCATCCCGGTGACCAATGCGGCGGCTTCGGTGGACGCGGAGTGGGGTTTGGCTCCAGCGGCACCTTCGCCCACAACGGCGACTATGGGGGCGACAGTCGCGGAACCGGCCGCCCAGAGCGCCGTTCCGGTTCCCCCGGGCACGGCCCCTTCAGCCACCGCTCCCGAAGGTTCCGATCCAGTCCCGGTACGGGAGTACGCCATGGCTTCGGCCGCGCCTGCCCGCACCGCCCCGGCGGCTTCCCCAGTTCCCGCCGCTTCCCCGGTTCCCACGGCTTCTCCGGTTCCCGCCGCTTCCCCGGTTCCTGCGGCTTCTCCGGTTCCTGCCGACTCCCCTGCTGCCGCGGGCACCCGGCAAAGCCTCTACCAGCGCCTGTCCAACAGCCCGGAGGCCGAGGCGGGCCGGGCAAAGGCTCCTGCCCGGGCCGTTCCCGCGGCTGCAACCTACGTGCAGGACGTTCCCAGTGCCGACGATGAGACCATTGAGGAATCCGGGGTGTTTGGCCGTGCCGCGGTGGAACGTATCCTCGGCGGGAAACTGATCGAGGAGCGTTCCCTCGACGGAAGCGCCGTTACACCCCGCCACTGATCCAACCACTTTCACCCCTAGCTAAAGAGGAAAAACGTGTACGAAGGTGCTGTCCAAGAGCTGATTGACGAGCTCGGACGCCTTCCCGGCGTGGGCCCTAAGTCCGCACAGCGGCTGGCGTTCCACATCCTTGAAGCGGACCCCCAGGACATGAAGCGGCTGGTAGAAGCCATCACCTCCGTCAAGGAACGGGTCAAGTTCTGCACTGTCTGCGGCAACGTCACGGAGCAGGACCAATGCAACATCTGCCGTGACCCCAGGCGCGACCCGGCTTTAATCTGCGTCGTGGAAGAATCAAAGGACGTCCTCGCAGTGGAGCGAACCCGCTCGTTCCGGGGCAGGTACCACGTGCTGGGCGGAGCCATTAATCCGATCGCCGGTATCGGTCCCGAGCAGTTGCGAATCCGGGAGCTCCTCACGCGACTGAACGACGGCGCCATCCAGGAAGTCATTATCGCTACCGATCCGAACCTCGAGGGAGAAGCAACAGCCACCTACCTGGCCCGCATGCTGAAAACGATCGGGATCACGGTGACCAGGCTGGCGTCCGGGCTCCCGGTGGGCGGCGACCTCGAATACGCAGACGAGGTTACATTGGGGCGTGCCTTCGAGGGCCGCCGCAACGCCCTGACCTGAGGATCCGGCGGACCGTGCCCCGGAAGAGACAGCACCGCCACACCGCTGCAAGTTTGGCTCAAGCGATACGCGTACCCCGGGCCAGCCGATGGGCAGGTGTACGGAGCGAGCGCCTGCCAAGCCACATCAGCAACGCGGCAACCAGGATCTGCAGACTGAGTCCCAGCGGCCACATCGGTGTGGACTGCGCCAGGTAGCGGGGCTTAACCTCCCCGTTGGCGCACGGATAGGTGCCCTCAGGACCGGCAAGTGCATAGCGTGCTCCCTGACTAATCCCTTCAATGGCCCCCACTGAGGAGTAGCGGCGCTCCTGTAAGCGGTCTTTGTACGGGATGGCGTCAGCCACCACAACATAGGGGTTCAAGGCCAGCAACCAGGCCACCCGTTCGGTCCGCACGACCATCTGCTCCTGCAATGGCCCTGAGCAGGTGTACTCCGGTTCCACCGGCCCGTTGCTTAGCGGCTCGTACGCGCGGTATTGAGCCTGGTTCGCCATCACCGTGCCCTGGGTAAGTCCTGTGCCCAGTCCAAAGGCAATCAGCGTGCCGACTGCCAGTCCGGCCACTGCCAGGTAGGTCACCACGATGGAGAACAGCGGCCTGCCGGCGAGCGCCGAGATGCCCACCCCGATGGCACACATAACCCCCACCTCAACAGCCAGCATCAGCAGCGCCACCAGTACATGGGCTGCGGTCATTCTGCCCAGCGCCACCCCGATCACCAGGAACGGGGTGCTGGCCACCAGGAAAGCAAGTGCTGCCGCCCATGCTGCGAAAAACTTGCCCCACAGGATCTGGCCGGGCTGAAGCAGCGTCACCTGGAGGATGGCCAGCGTGCCGCCTGCGCGGTCCCCAGTCACGGCGTTGGCGGAGAGCGCCGGGGCCACGAGCAATGCAAACAGCAGGACAAAGGCCAGGACCACCTCGAAAATCATGGACCCAGGCCCTGATTCGGGCAGCGGGACAAAGCCCGGGACACCGCGCTGGGCCGCCTGTGAGGCGTTCCAGCTGGCCCACGTCAGCCAAGTCACGAGCCCCGTGAGGGCGAACCAGATGGCCAGCATGATGTACCAGCCGCGGGACCGCAGCCGCTGTTTGAGCTCCAGGACCACCACGTCCCTCACACCGGGCAGATACCCACCCGTTGTTCGTCGGCTGGCGGTGTGCTGCCGGTCTTCTGTCGCGTGGCTCATTGCCGCTACCCCTCGAGGTTGATGTAAGTCTCTTCAAGGGCCCCTGAAGCGGGGGCAAAGGAATTGACGCCGACGCCGGCCAGCACCAGGTCGCGCAGCAGACGTTCGGCGTCGTCGTCGCTTGCCAGCATGAAGCTCACGGACGAACGCCGCCCGTCGTCGCGTCGGAACGCCAGGCCCAGTTCGGTGAGCTTGGCAGCCAGTGCGGCCACATCGGAGGCGGTGACTGCGTACCGGCGCCCGGCAGCCGCCGCTTCTTCGACGGTTTGCTGCCGGACAGTACGGCCCTTGTTGACGAACACCGCGCCGTCGGCGATTTCGTCCAGTTCGCTGAGCACGTGGGACGAAACCACCACCGCTTTGCCCTCGACTGCGAGTTGCCGCAGCATAATCCGCAGCTCCACGCGTGAGCCGGGGTCCAGCCCCGATGCGGGCTCATCGAGGAGGAGGACGGAGGGGTCATGGATCAGTGCCCGGGCCAGGCTGAGCCGCTGCTGCTGCCCGCGGGACAGCACCCGCGCAGGCTGGTCCGCAAGGTCGTTCAGCCGCACCCGTTCAAGCATCTCCGCGACCCTCTGCCCGATACCCTGGGCCGGGAGCCGGTAGAACCGGGCCATCTGGGTGAGGATTTCCCGCGCGGTCAGGGACTCCCACACGCCCAGGGTGTCCGGCATCCATCCCAACCGGCTGCGCACCTCTGCCCGGTGCCGGCGCGGATCGAGTCCACCCACGCTGATGCTGCCCTCGTCCGGTGCCAGCAGTGACGCCAGCATCAGCAGCAGCGTTGTTTTGCCCGCACCGTTCGGACCGATCAGGGCAGTCACCTTCCCGGCAGGCGCATGGAAGTCCATGTGTTCGACGGCGTGCACGGGGCCGAAGCTGCGCCTCACTGCCCGCGCCGTTATGCCGCGGTCGGACTGCGGCCCGTCCGCGGCGTCCGGTAATTCAGAAATCATTACCATGTATTGCGCACCTGTCCCCCACAGTCTTATATGCATCTAGACAATTCGAGCGTACGCCTGCGAAGCTTCCCGGCAGGTCCTTCCATGGGCTGAGATTGGGTCACAATTCAACGCCCGGCCGTGCACGGCGATAAACTGGGACCAGAAGCCGCGCCAACCATGGCGTTAGTTCCCAGCGTCAGGCCAAAACAGCGTTACGGCTGTGTGGCCGGACTCCACTTGATCCGATGAAGGTACGCGCATGAGTACGCCCACTACCGAAGTGCACAACGCCACGCAGCCACAGGAGCTGCCTGTCGGCGGTGCCGTCACCAAACAACTGATCGTGCAGAAGTTCGGTGGTTCCTCCGTAGCGGATGCAGATGGCATCAAGCGCGTGGCTAAGCGCGTCGTCGACGCGCAGGTGGCAGGCAACGAGGTGGTTGTTGTGGTCTCGGCCATGGGTGACACCACCGATGAACTCCTGGACCTCGCAGGCCAGGTAACTGACTCGGCCCCGGCCCGTGAAATGGACATGCTGCTGTCTGCCGGTGAGCGCATCTCCATGGCGCTCCTGGCCATGGCGATCAACAAACTGGGAGCCTCGGCACAGTCCTTCACGGGATCCCAGGCCGGCATGATCACGGACGGCATCCACGGCAAAGCCAGGATCATCGACGTCGATCCCCACCGCATCCGCACTGCCCTCGACAAAGGCAACATCGCCATCGTGGCCGGTTTCCAGGGCATGAGCCGGACCACCAACGAGATCACCACCCTGGGCCGCGGAGGCTCCGACACCACGGCCGTAGCGCTGGCAGCGGCCCTGGATGCCGACGTCTGCGAGATTTACACGGACGTGGACGGCATATACACCGCTGATCCCCGCGTTGTCCACTCAGCCCAGAAGATCTACACCATCTCCAGCGAGGAGATGCTGGAACTCGCAGCCTCCGGCGCCAAGATCCTTCACCTTCGCTGCGTGGAGTATGCGCGCAGGTTTGGGGTGCCGCTGCACGTCCGTTCGTCATTCAGCCAGCACGAAGGCACCTGGGTCATCCCCAGCGCCGAAGATAAGATCACCACACAAGAGGGAGTTGCCTTGGAGCAGCCAATCATCTCCGGCGTCGCGCACGACCGTTCAGAAGCCAAGGTCACCGTTGTGGGCGTCCCGGACATCCCCGGCAAGGCGGCAGCCATCTTCCAGGTCATCGCCGATGCCCACTCAAACATCGACATGATCGTGCAGAACGTTTCCACGCACGGCACCGGCCGGACGGATATATCCTTCACGCTGCCCATCGTGGAAGGCGCCGACGCCCTGACGGCCCTCCACGCAGCCCAGGACCAGATCGGTTTTGAGAGCATCGAGTACAACGAGCAGATTGGCAAGCTGTCCCTGATCGGCGCCGGCATGCGTTCCCACCCCGGAGTCTCCGCTACATTCTTCAAGGCACTCTCGGACGCCGGGATCAACATCAACATGATCTCCACCTCAGAAATCCGCATTTCGGTTGTTACCCACGCGGATCTTCTAGATGAGGCCGTGCGCGTCATTCACCGGGCCTTCGATCTGGACAGCGACAACGAAGCCAAGGTCTACGGCGGCACCGGCCGCTGACGGCGGGTCCCAGGACATAAAAATGCACTGGCCGGGGTCTCTTCCCTCACCAGTGCATTTTTGTGTTTTCCGGGAGTGACCAGGCATTGGGTTTCGGCCAGGCCAATGTCAGGCCTCCTTTTCGAGGTCTTCGCGGCGTACGGCGTAGTGGTGGCCAGTGGAATCGGTCTCCACCACAAAGTGCGTGAGTTCCTCCTCCGAGGCCTGCTCGAACTCGTCATGCTTGTGCACTACCGGCATCCTGGAGTCCAGGCGGGTGGCCGGCCCAAGGACGAAACGGAGCCTGTCGGTCAGGTTCATGAACCCATTGAGTACATGTGGCACTGTTTTCCACCCCCTTCCTGTTTTCAGGGGAAGAACAGCCGCCATCCCAAATACGGCAACTGCTCCTGCCGGAGCCAGTGCCCTTATTTTACGCCCGCGTGCCCGAAAATGCTCCGTGGGCCAGGTCTCAGCGAAGGGACTTGTCGTCCGGGTTCCTGGGCATCACATAGGTGCTGCCGTCCGGCCGGGTGATGGTTTCCCATTGCTGGGTTTCAGCCTGGCGCTGGGCCAGGAGCCTGCGGTTTTCCTCTGTCATGTCGTGCGTGAGGGAGGACCGGTTTGCAGGACCGAAGATGGCACGCAGCTTCCCGGTTGCCCGCATGAAACGCTGCGAAGCGTTTTCCTTGCCCTCCGAGCTGGCTTTACCCATGAACTGGCTCCTTCCAATGACCGCTTTTTCTCATCCAAACTGTACGCTGATAATTAGCGCACTAACAATTGGAGGCCCGATGACCACAGCATCCAGCACTTCTACCCCACCAAGGACCACACCCGCGGAAGTGGACGCCCTCGAGGACAATGACCTCCTGCTTGAGCACCAGCTCTGCTTTGCCCTGACTGTCGCCTCCCGCAGCGTAGTGGGTGCGTACAAGCCCGTGCTGGAGAAACTGAACCTCACCCACCCGCAATACCTGGTGATGCTGTGCCTCTGGGAATCCAGCCCGCGCACCGTACGGAACATCAGCGATGCCCTGGCACAGGAGCCGGCCACCATCTCGCCCTTGCTGCGGCGGCTTGAAACCGCGGGCCTCATCTCCCGACGGCGGGTGGACGGCAACGAGCGCGCCCTCGCAGTCGCTCTCACGCCCGCAGGAATAGCCCTTCGGCAGGAGGCGATCAGGGTTCCCGGGACCATGATGGAACGCCTGGGCCTGACCCGAAACCAGGTCAGCGAGCTGCACGCTTCCATGATGGGACTCATTGCAGCCACCTCCCAAAGCCAGCAGGCATAACCGGCCCAGCACGGATACGGCAGTAGAATGGCATCATGACGGACAGGCGACAATGCGGACTCTATGTGCATTCGGGGGCATCGTGCAGCTGATGCGCCCAGTTGACGTGCCGCGCCCCAACCGGACCGGAAGCACAATGGGTTTCCGGCTCGCGGCATTGTTGTTCGCGGCACTACTGTTGCCCGCCTGCACCCCGGACGGGGGCGGGGGAACTCCTTCCGGTGAAGCCTCGGTTTCGCCAACAGCCTCCGTTTCCTCCCCGGCATCGCCGGGTTCGCCGGGCCCTTCGGGCAGCCCCGACCCTGATGCTGAGACCTCTGTTCCGGCGCCGGCCCCCGCGCCTGCCGCGCCGTCATCGGGACCGGGGCAGGGCAACGCCGAACTGGCCATCGCCCTCAAGCCTTCGGCCGGCGAGCCTGAGGTCCATTACACCCTCGTCTGCGTGGACGGCGCGCCCGAAGCCGAAAGCAATCATCCCACTGCTGATGCAGCCTGTTCCGCATTGAAACAGAACGCGGCACTGCTCAGTCCCTCGCCGAAGAGGGCTGACCAGGTCTGCACGGAGCAGTACGGCGGGCCCCAGGAAGCTACCGTGACCGGCGTCGTGGATGGCGTCCCTGTTGATGTTGCCTTCACCCGGACCAACGGTTGCGAGATCAGCGCCTGGGATGCTGTCAAGGATGTACTTGGTGCAGCCGGTGGAGCAGCTTAACATCCTGGCGGAGGACGAGTGGCGCGCCAAGGAGGAAGCACACCAGCAGCGCGTCAGCCGCTACGCGGACCCCTACCTTGCCCGCCGCTCAGCGGGGCAGAAGCACCCGGTGGAAGACTTCCTCTTCACGTACTACACCCAGAAACCCGGCCAGCTCCGCCGCTGGCACCCCGGCGCCGGAGTCGTCCTCGGGGGGCGGGAAGCGGTGGCGCGCCGTGGGTGGAAACACTACCGAACGCTCGACGACGGCGAACTTGCCGCCCTCGGGCTGCCGCCGGGAAGCCCCGCGGTCACCCTGGACCGGGAGGCGTTTCTCGCAGAGCGCAAGGACGCCGTCTCCTTCGCCACTATCATCCTGCGGGGGACTGCCGCACGCCCTGCCCAATTTGGCTGCTTTGGGCTCCATGAGTGGGCAATGGTTTACCACCAGGACCGGTTCGATCTGCGCCACGAGTATCTGCAGCTGCGCCTCGGTTCAGCCGGTACGGACAAGGTAGTAGAGGAAAACCGGATCCGCTGCAGCCACTTCGACGCCTTCCGTTTCTACACCCCTGACGCCATTCCGCTGAATGAACTGGCACCAAGCCGGGAAACCCAGCGCCACGTGGAACAGCCGGGCTGCCTCCACGCGAACATGGACCTGTACAAGTGGGCGTACAAGCTGTTGCCAGCCCTGCCCAGTGAGCTGGTAATGGACTGCTTTGAGCTGTCATGGCGGATCCGGGCCATGGATATGCAGGCATCCCCCTACGACCTGGTGGAGTGGGGCTACCCTGCCATTCCCATCGAAACCCCACAAGGCAAGGCCGCGTACGTGGAACAGCAGCGGTCCTTCGCAGCCGAGGCAGCAGCACTCCGTGCAAAGCTGGCCCAGGAACTGGCGACCTTGCCTGGAAGTGGGAACCAATGATCGACCTGACCATCAGGCTGCGGGAAAGCCCCGATGCAAGCGAGCATGAATTCCACTTGGTAGCCGACGGTGGGCGCCTTTCCGCTGAAAGTACAGTGCCGGACCCGGAGGCTGCCCTCGCCGCGGTGGAACGGTACGGCGAGGACATCTTCTTCCCGAAGCCGGGCCCTCCGAAGCTGTGCACGCAGCAATACGGCGGACCGCAAGTGGCTGTGGTGACAGGAACGTTCCACGGCCGCCCTGTTGAAGCGGTCTTCATGCGGACCGACGGCTGCGAAATCTCGCGCTGGAAAACAATGGCCCCTTTGCTGGGTAACGTCGGTGGAGCGTCCGGGGCCACGTAGGCCGACCACCAACAGGCGGTACAAGCCGGAAAAACGGGATCCCCGGGCGGTTATTCCGCCCGGGGATCCTGTTCGGTAAACGTCAGGCTGCTAGGCCGCGGGAACTGCGTCCGCGAAAGCTACCTGCGGAGCCCCGGAAGGAGCAGCTGGGGCGGCGCCCACCTGGACGTTGACCCAGGTCCTGATGCCGTTGTCGCCCAAGCTAAGGCGCGAAACGTAAACCCCTTCGGTCAAGCCGGCCCAAGCCAGTGTGGCCGAGGTGGCGGTGCCGTTCGGAGCGACAATCGGGTTCGGTTCCACCTTAAGGTTGCCGGCATCCCCTGCAAACGTGACCGTCTGCACGGACGCGCTGGCTGCTCCATTGTCAGGCGTGGAGTAGAGGTTGGCCACGATGTAGTACGTGCCGGCGCGAGGCGATTCCAGGTCCAGGAACTCGCTGGCAGAAGCTGTTGCCACCTGTGTTGCCGTCACGCCGCCCGAAGCATTCGGTGCGTACACCACCATGTCCCAGTCGACGTCGTTCGATTGCGCCTGGACTCCCAGACGGGCGAACGAGGTTCCGGCGGGCACGGTCACCTGAAGCAGGGCGTTATGCGCATCATTTGCCGGTGCGTACCCCCCGGGAGTTTTGGTGATGGCGGTCTGGCTCAAAGGCGCCAGGCCTTCCACCCCTACCTTGATGGGGCTGTCTGAACCCGACACCAGTTCCATGGTGCCGCTGCCGCTGCCTGTGGCGGAGCTGAAGGAGAACGACGGGGCGATCTGTGCATCAACAGGCCGGATGGCGATGGGAGAGCTCACAGTGCGCGGGCCCTTCCAGGTCAGGGTGCCGGTGCTGAACTCGCCCACCGGAGCGCTCACGTTCCTGATGGTCAGGGTAACCTCGCGAACCTGGCCTACCTTGACGAAGTTAAGCGCCTGCGGCTCTACCTGTACGTTGAAGCCCGGCATGGTGACTTCCGGACGGTACATCCCCGGAACCAGGGCGGTGAGCTGGCGCTTGACCTGCACTTCACCCACCAGGCCGCCGAGTGCGATGGTCGGCAGGTTCAAGTCGCGGGCGGCGATAGTGCCCGCCTGTGGTGCTCCTGTCTCTACCCCCTGGCCGTTGAGAAAGCCGAGCCAGTCCGTGATGCCTGAGTTGTAGACAAGGCCTGGATCCAGGACGCGGGTTGAGTCGATATGGCCGGCACCGCCCTGGAAGGGATCCGTGTTGGGTGAACCGTCCGCGTTAAGCAGCGGGTAGGCGGTGGTCATCATGGCCGACTTAACCATGGCCGGCGTCCACGTGGGCTGCTTGCTGAGCACGAGTGCCCCGAAACCGGCGATGTGTGGCGCGGCCATGGACGTGCCGGACATGAAGCCGAACTGCTCGCCCTTGTTGCCGATGGTGGAAACACCCGCCAGGACGTTCACGCCCGGCGCAGCGATATCCGGCTTCAGCAGGTCTCCGCCGGACGCAAGGCTTGGCCCGCGGGAGGAGAAGCCGGCGATCTGGGGCGCGGGGGAAGCGGGTTCATCCGTAAGGTCCCCTTTGACCAGGCTGACTGTCAAAGCGGGGTTGGCTTCGAGCTTGGACTTCAATTCCAGGCTCTTCGGGGCATTGACGTGCACGGTGGGAAGCACGTGGTTGTCGGCATCTTCGGAGCTGCTGGTGAGGTTCACCAGGATCATTCCGACGCCACCCTTGTCCTGGACTTCCTGGCTCTTGGCCGTCCTGTCCACAACGCCGCGGTCGCAGACCACTACCTTGCCGGCCACCTTGGCAGCATCGAGGGAACCGGGGCCGCAGAGGTTCGGATTGGCTGCACCTGCTGCTGCCGCAGCCAAGGCTACGACAACCGGCTTGTCTGCCACTTCCGACTTCATGATCGAGGCTCCGCGGTACAGCGAGCCATCGGAGACCTTAACGGTGCCAAGCAGCTCGCTCGGGAAGGTGGACGCAGCAACTGTGGTCAGCCATGGTGAAGCGTGGTTGACCGTGGAGACTGTGGGGCCGGAGTTGCCGGCGGAAGCGGAAACGAAAACACCTGCGGCGGCAGCGTTGAGGAACGCCAGTGCCACCGGATCGGTGGTGCTGTTGTTGTTGCCCGAAATCGAGTAGTTCAGGACATCCACGCCGTCCTGGATGGCGGCTTCCACTGCCTCGACCGAAGCAGAGGAGTAGCAGCCTCCGGTATCGGGATTGGTGTCCTCCCAGCACACCTTGTAGACGGAGACCTTTGCGGCGGGAGCAACGCCCGAGCTCTTGCCGAACCCGGCGCCGTCGATCACCTGCTCAACGTTCGCGTTGCCAGCCGCGGTGGTGGCCGTGTGTGTGCCGTGGCTTCCGACGTCGACCGGCGAGATGAGCTCTTGGGGCGCCCGGTTTCCGGGTGCTACGTTCTGCAGGAACGCATCGGCAAAGTACCTGGCGCCAATGACCTTGGTGTTGCACTGGGAGCCGTCGAATGAGGCGCCAGCCCCCTGGCCCTTTTGGCATTCGCCCTCGAAGATGGTGCCATCGGCCTTGAGCATGGCGATCCGGCCCTCGGCGGTCCGGTACGGCACGCCAACCTGCGCGGGACCGGTCAGCGGCTGGACTGGCTCTCCCTGCAGGAACGGGTTGTCCGGGGCATAACCGGAATCGATGACTCCGACCACAACGCCTTTGCCGGCATTGGCTTCCCCGCCGAACTGCTTGGCCCACATTCCGTCCGGGCCTGTCAGCTTGAGGAAGTCGGTGGTGGTGTAGTCCCGGGAATTTTCCACATCCGGTGCCACCGCCAGGACCCGCTCGTCCCGGGCGAGCTCCATGGCCTGCCCGGCGTTCAGTTCCGCGCTGAAGCCGTTGAGGGCAGCCGTGAACTGCTTCCCGGGGGTGACACCCTGACTGGCAGCGACCTCACGCTGCTGCTTGCGCAGATGGGCATCGTAGGCCTTGTAGTTGGCACCTCCAGGATCCAGCTTCCGGCCCTTCTGGGGCTTCGTTGCCCCAAGGCCCGGCGTTTCACCCTCGTAAGCCGCAGCCGCCGCACCCGCCAGGACAACGATATAGCGGCCGTCTTTGAACTCCGCAGGCGCGGTCTTCTTAACAGCTATTGCCATATCCTGTCCGGCCGGCGCCGCGGTAGCGGGACTTACGGCCATTGAGGTGAGGAAAAGAGGCAGACCTACGGCCAGCGCCGCA
The DNA here is from genome assembly GCF_059089965.1 of Arthrobacter sp. SPT-J7. Classification (NCBI taxonomy): domain Bacteria; kingdom Bacillati; phylum Actinomycetota; class Actinomycetes; order Micrococcales; family Micrococcaceae; genus Arthrobacter; species Arthrobacter sp. SPT-J7. The sequence goes on along the minus strand of NZ_JBNHFF010000025.1, from coordinate 10,512 downwards.
GCCCTCCGGAATCCCCCGCCCCGCAAGGGGCTCTTTCCAGTAGATCTCACGTGCAACCCTTTCACGAGGTACCGGACCCCGCCACGACTGCGGGTCCAAATGACTGGCCAGACAGCGAAATTACAGGTCTTGTCATTCCGTGAGACCAGTGGACTCAAAGAGTACAGACTGAGAGCTCAATATGATATAGGACACAATCGAGAATTTTTCGGCAGTCATACGCCTGCGCGGGCAGGGCAGGACGGAACGGAATAAAAAAGGGCGCCCCGCAGGGCGCCCTGGCAACCCCAGAGTGAGTGCGGGCAGGCGCCGCTACCGGGGAGTGCGCACCACGTCGCTGATCCACTGCCGGGTCTTTTCATCCATGGGTCCCGTGACCCGGTTATCCCGGGCAAACCGGTCGGCCTTGATCTTCTGAAGCACCATTCGCCCCAGTCCGGCAAACACTGCCGCGGCAACCATGGGCAACAGCACGGATCTCGATTTCTCTGCCATTCAGCAATCCTAGTGACACCTTCAGCTCAACTCCAGAACCCGCCGCCCACCGGCGCCCGCCATCCCCTCAAACCCGGGGCGCCAGTCGCCGCCGGTGGGCGGATTCCGCCGAATACAGGGTGGGGCACTCCGGCCGTTAGAATGGAGTGGCAAGCTCGCGGAGCGCCCGTCCACAAGGTTCAACAAAGTGTCTCCCAACACCTCGGTACGGCGTGAGACGGCACCACTCCGCTGCGCCCTTACCCAAAGCTCACGCACAGGAGTTACCGGATGCCCCGGATCGTTGTTGACGTTATGCCCAAGCCCGAGATTCTGGACCCGCAGGGGAAGGCTATCGTCGGCGCTCTCCCCCGGCTGGGCTTTACCAGCTTCAGCTCTGTCCGCCAGGGCAAGCGTTTCGAACTGACCGTCGACGGCGAGGTGACCGAGGAAATCCTGGCCCAGGCGCGTGATGCGGCAGAGACCCTGCTGTCCAACCCCGTGATCGAGGATGTCGTCAACGTCGAGGTCGTCGAGGCCTGACATGACTGAACTTCCCCTGATTGGCGAGGCTATCGCTGCCGACGCTTCCGGTGCCAGCAGGCTCGCCGGTGCCCGGATCGGCGTTGTGACGTTCCCCGGAACCCTTGACGACCGTGACGCCGCCCGTGCCGTCCGGCTGGCCGGCGGCACCGCCGTGGAGCTTTGGCATGCCGACACCGAACTTGGTGACGTGGACGCCGTCGTGATTCCCGGCGGTTTTTCCTACGGTGACTACCTCCGCGCCGGCGCCATCGCGCGGTTCGCACCGCTGATGTCCAGGATCATCGACGCCGCCAACAGCGACGCCAAGCTTCCCGTGCTCGGCATCTGCAATGGCTTCCAGATCCTCACGGAATCGCACCTGCTGCCGGGCTCGATGATCAAGAACGACCACCTGAAGTTCATGTGCCGGGACCAGGTCCTGCGTGTCGAAAACAGCAACACCGCATGGACACTGGACTACGAAGCGGGCCAGGAAATCACTGTGCCGCTGAAGAACCAGGACGGCCAGTACCTCGCGGATGACAAGACCCTGGACGCGCTCGAGGCAGAGGGCCGCGTGGTGTTCCGCTACGTGGGCTTTAACCCGAACGGCTCCCGCCGCGACATCGCCGGTATCTCCAACGCCGCCGGCAACGTGGTGGGACTCATGCCGCACCCGGAGCACGCCGTGGAGGCCGGCTTCGGCCCCGAATCTGTTGGGTCCGGCGGGGCCGGTATCGGCGGTTCCGACACCGACGGGCTGGGCTTCTTCACCTCCGTTTTGACCAAGATTGTGGGAGGCGACAAGTGAGCATCGAAACCACCAAGAAGTTCAATATCGACACCGTCGAAAACGCGGCGAAGACTCCGGATACCGAACTCCCCTGGGCTGAACTGGGCCTGAAGCAGAACGAGTTCGACGAGATCATCAAGGTCCTGGGCCGCCGTCCTACCGGCGCAGAACTCGCCATGTACTCCGTCATGTGGAGCGAACACTGCTCCTACAAGTCCTCCAAGAACCACCTGCGCCAGTTCGGCGAAAAGGTGACCCCGGAGATGAAGAAGGACATGCTGGTGGGCATCGGCGAAAACGCCGGCGTGACTAACCTGGGGGACGGCTGGGCCGTGACCTTCAAGATCGAGTCGCACAATTCGCCGTCGTTCGTTGAGCCCTACCAGGGCGCCGCGACCGGCATCGGCGGCATTGTCCGCGACATCATCTCCATGGGTGCCCGCCCCGTTGCTGTGATGGATCCGCTGCGCTTTGGCGCAATCGACCACCCGGATACCGCCCGCGTGATGCACGGTGCCGTCGCCGGCATCGGCGGCTACGGCAACTCCCTCGGCCTGCCGAACATCGGCGGCGAAATGGTCTTCGACTCCGTCTACCAGGGCAATCCGCTGGTCAATGCACTGGCAGTAGGCGTTATGCGCCACGAGGACATCCGCCTCGCCAATGCCTCAGGCAAGGGCAACAGGGTGGTCCTGTTCGGCGCCCGCACCGGCGGCGACGGCATTGGCGGCGCCTCCGTGCTGGCCTCCGAGTCCTTCGATGACACCAAGCCGTCCAAGCGCCCCGCCGTCCAGGTAGGCGACCCCTTCGCCGAGAAGGTCCTGATCGAGTGCTGCCTGGAACTGTTCAAGGGCTCGCTGGTGGAAGGCATCCAGGACCTGGGTGCAGCCGGCATCTCCTGCGCCACGTCCGAGCTCGCTTCCAACGGTGACGGCGGCATGTCCGTTGAGCTGACCTCCGTACTGCTCCGCGACCCCACGCTGACCCCCGGCGAAATCCTCATGTCCGAGTCGCAGGAACGCATGATGGCCGTGGTTACCCCGGAGAACGTCGAGGCGTTCGAAGCCGTCATGGACAAGTGGGCTGTGGAGTACGCCTGGCTGGGCGAGGTGACAGACAGCGGCCGCCTCATCATCACCTGGGAAGGCGAGGTGATTGTCGACGTCGATCCGCGCACCGTGGCTCATGACGGCCCCGTCTACGACCGCCCGTTTGCCCGCCCGCAGTGGCAGGACGACGTCCAGGCTGACTCCTTCACCGGATCGGTGCAGGACGCCGGCCGGCCCTCCGCACCGGCTGAGCTTGCCAAGGCCGTCACTGAACTGGTGGCGTCGCCGAACATGTGCTCCAAGTCCTGGATCACCGACCAGTACGACCGCTACGTCGGAGGCAACACCTCCATGGCGTTCCCGGACGACGCCGGCGTGGTCCGGGTTGACGAGGAAACCGGTTTGGGTGTTGCCCTGGCCACCGACGCCAACGGCCGCTACACGTACCTCGATCCGTACCATGGCGCACAGCTGGCGCTGGCCGAGGCGTACCGGAACGTCGCCACCTCCGGCGCCGTCCCCATGGCTGTCAGCGACTGCCTGAACTTCGGCTCCCCCGAGGACCCGGACGTGATGTGGCAGCTCGCCGAAGCGATCCGTGGCCTGTCCGACGCCTGCATGGTGCTGGGCATTCCGGTCACCGGCGGCAACGTCTCGCTGTACAACCAGACGGGCACCACCCCCATCCACCCCTCCCCCGTGGTGGCAGTGCTGGGCAAGCTCGACGACGTTGCCCGCCGCACGCCGTCCGGCTGGCGCGAGGATGGCCAGGCAATTTACCTGCTGGGCACCACCGCTGCGGAGCTGGACGGCTCCGAGTGGGCCAACATGCGCGGCCACCTGGGCGGGCAGCCGCCTAAGGTTGACCTCGACGCCGAACGCGCCCTGGGCGAGATCCTGATCAACGCCTCCCGCGACGGCATGATCGATTCCGCCCACGATCTCTCCGAGGGTGGCCTCGCCGCTGCGCTGGTGGAATCGTCGCTGCGCTATGGAGTGGGTGCGCGGATCGCGCTGCAGGATGTCCTGGACCGTGACGGCGTGGACCTGTTCACGGCGCTCTTCTCCGAGTCCCAGGGCCGTGCCGTCGTCGGCGTCCCGCGCTCCGAGGAAGTGCGGTTCACGGACATGTGCACTGCCCGCGGCTTCGCACACACGCGCATTGGCGTGGTGGACGCTGCCAGCGGCACCCTGGAGATCAACGGCGTGGCGGGCCTGTCGCTGGACGCCCTGCGCGAAGCGCATGAGGGTACGCTGCCGAAGTACTTCGGCTGACGTCCGCACTGACAAACACGGAAATCCGCGCCCCTTTCGGGAAGGGGGCGTGGATTTCCGCTTTAATCGAGCTATGGCCAAGGTGGCAAAGTTCCTCAGCTTCCTGCTGCTGCCGTTCCTGATCCTGGTTGCCGCGGCGCCCACACCACGATCAGCGCCGGATGCTGCCTACCCTCGCAGTATGGCGGCCCTCGGGGACTCCATCACACAGGCCTACAGCGCCTGCTGCGCGCATGGCGACTATCCGGCGCGGTCCTGGTCCACCGGTGACGCCCCGAGCGACGGGGTGACCAGCCACTACGAACGGCTGCTCCAGCTGGTGCCCGGAATCAGGGGAAAAAACGTCAACAACGCCGTGAGCGGAGCGAAGGCCTCCGACTTGCCGCGCCAGGCGGCGGCCGCGGCCGGACAAGGCGCCGAGTATGTCACGGTCCTGGTGGGCGCGAACGATCTTTGCGCCCCATCCTTGGACACCATGACCCCGGTGGAAGATTTCAGGGCCTCGGTGACCCGCGCACTTGCCACGTTGGACCAGATGCGGCCACGACCCCAGGTTTTTGTCGCCAGCATCCCTGACATCTACCAGTTGTGGAATGTCCTGCGTTATGACCAGGCGGCACAGTCTGCCTGGTCTGCTGCCCGGAACTGCCAGTCCATGCTCGCTGCTTCGAACACGGAGGACATGCGCCGCCAGGTTGTCCAGCGGGAGCTCGCCTTCAACGAGGTCCTTGCAGACGCCTGTGCCCGGTACGAGAGCTGCCGGACTGATGGCGGAGCGGTGTACGCGCACGGTTTCAGCGCAAGCGACGTGAGTGTCCTGGACTACTTCCACCCGAGCCTCCAGGGCCAGGCAACGCTGGCGGACATCACGTGGAAGGCCGCCTGGCAGCGGAACTAGGAGTCAGTCCTCGCTGTGGTGGTCCCGCTGCCGTGCGCTCAGCAGTTCGATCTCCGGCCGTCCGGCCACAAGGCGTTCGACGGCGTCCAGCACCTCCACGAGGTGCGCCCGGTCAGCGGCCACCAGGCCCGCGCCCACTTGCGAGCGCCGGTACTGGTCGTGATAGCCCACCTCAGCCACGGACACGTCATACTTGCGTTTGATGTCAGCCAGCAGCGGCCTGATAACCGAGCGCTTCTCCTTCAAACTCTGAACGTCGCCCAGGAGGATGTCGAATTCGATCCAGCCGATCCACATGGCTTCAGCCTAGCGAAATACGGCTGCGAGGCTAGATGGTGAGTTCGCCCATCCGGTCCCACCCTTCGCCGTCCAGTTGGCGGCTGATGATGCGGGGTGTTTCGGCGAGGGCCTGGGGCATGTCCGCCATGGCCTGCTTGAAGTGTGCGCTGTTGACGTGCTCTGCGGCGCCGTCGTCCTTGAACGCTTCAACCAGAACGTATTCGTTCGGGTCATCCAGGCTGCGGGACCAGTCGAACCAGAGGTTACCCGGCTCCTGCCTGGTTGCCCGGGTAAAGCCGGCCACAAGTTCCGGCCAGCGCTCCGACCATTCAGGCTTGACCTTGAATTTGACGACGATAAAGATCACGGGGTTTATCCTTCCGCGGCGAGTTGGCGTGCCCCTTCAATGTACCGGGAAGTAACGTGGCGCTGCGCCGCACGCGTTACCAGTCCGCCGGCCGCGTAGAACCAGTTACCTGGTTTGCTGAACGCCCGGATTCGCAGCAGTACCCCGGCGTTCCCGTTGATCTGCACCTCAAAGGATTCTTCTCCCCGGGCCGGGTGCCCGGGCAGTGCTCCGTACCCGAATCCCGCAGACTGGGGCATACCCGCCGGCAGCGGTTCACGGACCCACACCACCTCGCAGGGCGCGTCCAGGCGCAGGCTCCCGGCGCCGAAGCCGCTCACCACCCGGGCCCCGGGCACTACTCGTGGCGAATCGGTGCGGACGCGAAGCCCTGCGCGCCGCTGCAGCTCCCAGGACAGGATGCCGGCGGCAACCCGCTGATAGACGCCCAGGCCGCTGCCGAGGTGGACCTCCTCCAGCACCGTCGCGTAGCCTGCCGGTGCCGAACCGTGCTCGGTGCAGCCGATGCAGGGGTAGTTGAGGACGCCGCCTGCCCTGCGGTTGGCCTTCAAGGGCTCCCGCCCCCGGTTTCTGCCAAGCGGGCCCACCCGAGCTGCTCCTGCTGCTTCCGGCTGAGACCTGCCACCACCAGGTCGTAGGAGTCCTCCACCATGTCCCGGACCATGTCGTCCGGCAGCGTCCCATCCAGGCGGACGCCGTTCCAGTGCGTTTTGTTCATGTGCCACGCTCCGCTGATCTCAGGATGCGCCGCGCGGAGCTGAACGGCCAGGGTGGGTTCACACTTGAGGTTTACGTAGAAGTCGCTGGCGTCCATCGAGGACAAGGCAAACAGCTTGGCCTCGTGCCGCGCCCCGCCGGCAACGCTTGCGTGGACCTTGAATACGGCAGTTTCGGGCCCGAACGGGTAATCCTCGTACGCGCCGGGAAACGAGAGGCAGATTTTCCTTAGAGCAGCAGGGTCCATGCACGAAGCCTATAAAGCGGGCCCCTGCGGTGCTAGTCTGCGAGGATGTCACACGATCAGGGGGCCATACCTGTTCTGGACCTGGGCAGGGCAAGGCAGGCCAACGGCTCATTCAGCCCGGACTTCATCGAGCAGCTGCGAAACGCCACCCACAACGTGGGCTTCTTCCAGATCACCGGGTACGGCGCAGCGCCCGGCCAGGCCGAGCAGCTGCTGGACGTGATCAGACGGTTCTTTGCCCTGCCGCTGGAGGAGAGGATGAAGCTGGACAACAGGCTCTCACCCCACTTCCGCGGCTACACCCGGATGGGCACCGAGGTGACCCAGGGGCGGGCGGATGCCCGCGAGCAAATCGACTACTCTCCAGAGCGCGAGCCGGTCAGGGACTATCCGGCCGACCAGCCCTACTGGCTGCTCCAGGGTCCGAACCTGTGGCCGGAGGACTCATTCCCGGAACTTAGACAGGCGGCCATGGAATGGGCGGAACTGATGTCCAAGGTAGGAATGGAGCTGCTCCGGGCCATCGCCGTCTCGCTTAAGCTGCCGGAAAACTACTTTGACGAGCCGTTCCAGGGTTCTCCGGCCTGGATGGGCAAGCTGGTCCACTACGTGGGCGGAGTAGTAAAGGCCGCGGGTGACCAAGGGGTTGGTTCGCACGCGGACTACGGCTTCGTTACCCTCCTGTTGCAGGACGACGTCGGCGGCCTGGAAGTCCTCCCGCCCGGTGCAACTGAGTGGGCTCCCGTGGAGCCCATTCCCGAAGCCTTGGTGGTGAACCTTGGCGAGATGTTGGAGGTGGCCACGGGAGGCTATCTCGTTGCCACCATCCACCGGGTCCAGGCTCCACCCCCTGGGGTGGACAGGTACTCCGTCCCGTTCTTCTGGTCTCCCCGGCTGGACGCCGTGATCGACCCCGTCCCGTTGCCGCCCGAGTTGAAGGCTGAAGCAAGGGGCATTTCCGACGACCCCGCGAACCCGCTCCTGGCCTCCTACGGGATGAACATGCTCAAGGGCCGGATGCGTGCCCACCCCGATGTCACGGAACGGCATTATCCGGAGCTTCTGAACCGCTGAACTGCCAGCCGGTCAGAGGTTGTATTTCCACGCCTGCTGGGCGGGGCAGATGTCCATCACCACATCCAGCCCGGCCGCCTTCGCCCGCTCCGCCGCGGCCTCATCGATAACCCCCAACTGCAGCCACACCGATTTCGCCCCCACCGCGATCGCCTGGTCCACTACCGCCCCCACCTTCTGGGAGTTCACAAAGCAATCCACGACGTCGATGGGGTGCTTCTCTGCGGGAATGTCACCAAGGCTCCGGTAGCCGGCTTCCCCGTGTACCGGCTCGCCCGGAAGGTTCACCGGGATGATCTCCATCCCCAGCCGGTCCCGGATAAAAAGCGAAGTATCGTAGGCGGCGCGCCACTCATTGGTGGTGAGGCCCACGATGGCCCACCGCCCTTTGGTCCGCATTAGCCGTTCGACAACGGCAGGATCATTTTTGTGCCCCATGCGTCCAGCCTACGTGGCCGGGAGGGCACGTAGGCCAACGTTCTTCCCCGTGGCGGCTACCGGCTGAACTTCTGCAGCCACTTCGCACCTGGCACGGCATGCACGGCAGCCCCTGCGGCGTCCACACCCAGCCTGAGGACTTCCGGCACGGAGTCCGCCCGTACCCCTGGCGGCGCTCCAGCCACGCGGGCTGCCCCGCCCTGGGCGCCCGCGTCTCCCTGGCCAACTGCCTGCTCCGGGACCACAGCAACGACACCGTTTTCCTCCTGAGCAGCCGCGGCGTCGCCCTTCCCGGATTGGTTGGGAGTGTTCTGCCCGCCGCTTCCTTCAACTTCCCCGTTTCCTGGCGTGTCGTGCCCGGATGTCTCCGGTGCCGGCACTTCCGGGGTAAGGGACACGACAGACGGGTCCTCAGCAGACGGATCCTCAGCAGCGGGAGCGGCTGCAGGGAGGCCACCGCGAGTGGCGTTTTCTTCGCTGGTGCCAGGTTCCGGTCCACCCTGCACCACCACTGCACTCGTGGAGGGTCCATTCCGGCCATATGACGGCACCATTGAGCCTGGGACCTCCGGCGCGGGCAGGCTCCAGGCGGGAGTCCAGTCTTCAAGCATGTGCTGGATTGACTGGCTTCCGGATTGACCGGAGACGGCGGAACTGGCCGCTACCCCGCCTACGCCAAGTCCCATGCCTGCTATCAGGGCAAGGCCCACGACGGCCGGCCGGTGTGCCCGGAGCCGCCGGCGCCCGGCCAGTTCGTCGGTTCCGCTCTCCGTTATCCCGCCACCATCATTCGAGTCACCACAGGAGCTGCTGGATTCCGCCAGTAGTACGGCAAGATTTCCGGACGGGGCCGGTGCGGGCAGCGACGCCAGCGACCCCATTGCAAGAAGGGCGGCGCGAAGCTTGGGGTCCTTGCGGTATCCGGCGTCGAGGAGCATGTCCTCCACCATGTCCGGCAGGTAATTCGATTGCGTCATGGCCTCAGGTACTCCTTCACGGCCGAAAGTTCCCGGAGTTTCCCCAGTGCCCGCCGCTGAAGCTGTTTCACGGCGCCGACGGTCTTGTCCATGGCTGCAGCCGTCTGCTCCACGGTGAGTCCGGCAACGAGGCGAAGGGCCAGGACCCCGCGCTGGTCCTCCGGCAACCCGTCCAGCAGGCCCATGACCTCACGGGGTGAAATACGTTCGAGGGCGTCCGCCTCCGCAGAGGAATCTTCACGCTGGTCCAGCTCAGGCTCGAAAGGCAATTTGGCCGGGGTGCGGCTTTGGCGCCGGTGATCGTCCACCATCCGGGCGTGCGCGACCGAGAAGATAAAGGTACGCAGTCCTGCGGCACCGCCCTGGATGGTGCCGAGCCGTGGCAGGACAGAGAGGAACACCTCCTGCATGGCCGCCTCCGGATCATCGACGCCCCGGGCCGTGAGATAGCCCAGGACTTGTGATGCATAGGTCCGGTAGACCACGCTGAAGACGGAGGCCCCGGCGGTTTGGTCCCGCAGGGTCCCGTCTGTGAGTGCATCAGTCACGGACGTAGTGCTTTCAGTGAAGAGGGGTTTCCGGAGCGGAAGAGGCCTGATCCAAAGGGGGAACGCCTTTTCCCGCATCACTTTACCCCTCAATAACCACTGCCCCGATCCAGCCACGCAAGCACTGCGGCCAGTTTTGGTCAGCTGCCGGCTGGCGCCGGAAAGTGAAAGAGCCGGCCTGGAACGTGATGGGGGACAAGTTCCAGACCGGCGCTACAAAGGGGTAATCGCTGCAGGCGTCCGAAGGGTTACGCCTGCAGGAAAAAATTCAAAAAAACCTTCGGCCGGACCCTCAACGGGCAACTGCCGTGGTCCAGCGGGGCTTGGTCCCCTGCCGGCGCGCTCCTTTTGCCAGGATGAACGTCTGCGCGGCGGGAGTTCGCTGGTCTCCACAATCAGCCGCTGCGGGTGCCGGCACCACTGCAGGTGCCGTTGCGGGCGCCGGACGAACCGCGGCACCGGCCGGGCAAAGGTCGGTGACCAGTCCTGTGCCGGCACACTCGCGGACGGCGGCGATTCCGGCAACGAGGGCGGCCTTGTCCTCGAAGGGGCCGGAGACAGCCATTACTGCCCCATCCGCGGCCAGCAGCCGGAACCTGAAAAACGAATCCTGGTCAATGAACGCTTCGAACTTTCCGGCCATAACAAATCCTTTCGTTCTGCGGTACCAGTCCTGCGTGCGGCTCTGCCGGCCGGCGTCGCAGCCCCCGCCAGTCCGGCGCGCCACCGGCCCCTTTTCCCGGGGCTGTGGTCAGGTCACCGAGTGTACAAACGAGTGTCCCGGCTGCGTCCGCGTTCTCTCAAGACATCCCCCGTAAACGATGTGTAAATTCCGGAATGCCAGCCCACGG
>NZ_JBNHFF010000024.1:0-26897 GCF_059089965.1 Arthrobacter sp. SPT-J7 | reverse complement strand
GGTCTTCCCGGGCGCGCCCTCGCTGGCACCGGTGGATCCCACTGCTGAAGAATCCGCTGCCTACTGGGCGACCTTCGCCAGTGTCTCCCGCTCGGCCTCGATGGTGGTGTTCTCGCCATGGCCGGTGCGGACCACGGTTTCGGCCGGCAGCGGAAGCAGGCGTTCGCGGATGGAAGCCAGGATGGTGGGGTAGTCGCTGTAGGAACGCCCCGTGGCACCCGGACCGCCGTTGAAGAGCGTATCCCCCGTGAAGACGGTCCCCTCGCTCTCCAGCAGGAAGCAGGTGGAACCGGGGGAGTGGCCAGGGGTGTGGATTGCCCGCAGGCTTGCCCCGGCCACCTCGAAGACGTCGCCGTCGGCCAGCTCACGGTCCGGCTTTGAACCGGGGTAGACCTGCTCCCAAAGGACCAGGTCTTCCGGGTTCAGGTAGATGGGGGCACCCACGGCTTCCGCGACCTCACGTGCCGCACCGATATGGTCGTTGTGAGCGTGGGTAAGGAGGATGGCCTGGACCTTCCGGCCCTGGACCTGATTGATGATGGCCCTGGCGTCGTGAGGCGAGTCAATGATCACGCACTCGGTGTCGTTGCCCACGATCCAGACGTTGTTGTCCACGTCCCACGTGCCGCCGTCGAGCGAAAACGTACCCGAGGTGACCAGGTTCTCGATCTTTACGCTCATGCCGACGCTCCCGCCGCAGGAATTTCAACAACCGAGCGCAGGACCTTGCCCTCGTGCATCTTGTCGAAGGCCTCTTCCACCTGGTCGATAGTGATGCGCTCCGAGACGAAGGCGTCCAGGTCAAGGTTCCCCTGCTTGTAATGCGATACCAGCATCGGGAAGTCCCGCGAGGGCAGGCAGTCGCCGTACCAGGAGGACTTCAATGACCCGCCGCGGCCGAAGACGTCCAGCAGCGGCAGTTCCAGCTTCATGTCCGGCGTCGGGACGCCCACCAGCACCACCCGGCCGGCGAGGTCCCGGGCGTAGAACGCCTGCTTGTATGTTTCAGGGCGGCCGACGGCGTCAATCACCACGTCGGCCCCGTTGCCGCCGGTAAGGGCACGGATGGCCTCAATGGGGTCTTCCTTGCTGGAGTCAATGCCGTGCGTGGCGCCCAGGGACTTAGCCATCTCAATCTTGTTGTCGTCGATGTCCACGGCGATGATCGTGGTGGCACCGGCCAGCTTCGCGCCGGCAATCGCGGCAATGCCAACGCCGCCGCAACCGATCACGGCCACGGACTCGCCACGCTTGACTTCACCGGTGTTGATCGCGGCACCAATGCCGGCCATGACACCGCAGCCGAGCAGGCCAACGGCGGCAGCATCGGCCTCGGGATCTACCTTGGTGCACTGCCCCGCAGCAACAAGGGTCTTCTCGGCGAAGGCGCCAATGCCCAGGGCTGGGGAGAGTTCGGTGCCGTCCTCCAGGGCCATCTTCTGGGTGGCGTTGGCGGTGTTGAAGCAGTACTGCGGCTGGCCCTTGGCGCAGGCGCGGCACTGTCCGCACACTGCACGCCAGTTCAGGATCACTTGGTCGCCGGGAGCCACGGAGGTGACGTCGGGGCCTACGGCGCTGACCACGCCTGTTGCCTCATGGCCCAGCAGGAAGGGGAAGTCATCATTGATTGCGCCCTGCTTGTAGTGCAGGTCCGTGTGGCAGACACCGCAGGTGAGGATATCAACCAGAGCCTCACCCGGCCCTGGATCCGGCACCAGGATGGTCTCCACTGACACCGGGGCGTTCTTCTCCTTGGCAATGACTGCCCTGACTTTGTGCACCATGAGCTGGTGTTCCTTTCCTAGAAAACCGGGAATCCTGGCGGCGGTACCCGGGGCAGGTCCGCCGCCCGACTCAACGATCTCATGCCGCCGCTCCGGGCTGCAGCGGTGGTTGCTGGGCCAGTTTTTAGTGCGTATTACACAACAAGGTGCGTATAGCGCGTACTCGAAATATGTCAGCCGTCACAGAGTGGTGTCAATACCACTGCGGGATTCAGGGCGTGCGCCGCGGCCTGATTTAGGAGCCGTACGCGCCCATTACATGCAACTCTAATGCCTTTGAAGCAACTGGGGCTTCGCGATACCGCGATCGGCGTCCGATGCTTACCCAGAAACCATTGACCCTCGGGGCTGTCCGCCCATAAGCTGTTGCAACAAGGTTGCGTTACACGCAACTACCAAATAGTCGCTGCTCTGTGGGTCGAAAGGTTCACCCGGTCCGTCGGCCCAGCGTGCGACACACGACGAGGCGCCCGCACGGCAACCCACCCTAAGAAACGCACTGCAGAAAGGCATCATCACGATGACCATCACCACCGATAACGCAACCACCGTCGCCGAACTTGAGCGCACCAAAATCCTCAGAAACGGCGAAAAGGTCAGCCTCACGTTCTCCGACGCTGAGTTTGAGCGCCGCATCGCCGGCCTCCGCCGGATCATGGCGGAGAAGGACCTCGACGCCGTCGTCCTTACCAGCTACCACTCCATCAAGTACTACTCCGACTTCCTTTTCACCACCTTCGGCCGCCCATACGGCATGGTGGTAACCAGGGATGACACCGTCACCGTCACGGCCAATATCGATGCAGGGATGCCTTGGCGCCGAAGCTACGGCGACAACATCGTGTACACGGACTGGCGCCGCGACAACTACATCTTCGCCATCCAGGAAGTCCTGCGCACCCGTGGCATCAACCCGCGCCGCCTCGGCGTCGAGGACGATTCGCTGCCGCTGGACAACCGCAACAAGATCCAGGCCGCATTCCCGTCCGCAGCCCTCGTGGACGTCGCCCAGGCAGCCATGCGCCAGCGCATGATCAAGTCGGTAGAAGAGATCGAGGTCATCAAGCACGGCGCACGCATCGGTGACCTGGGCGGCGAGGCCATCCGCAACGCCATCACCGCCGGGATCACGGAGTACGAGGTGGCACTGATCGGCACTGAGGCCATGGTGCACGAGATCGCCCGTACCTTCCCGGACTCCGAAATCCGTGACACCTGGGTATGGTTCCAGTCGGGCATCAACACCGACGGCGCTCACAACTGGGCCACCACCCGGAAGATCCAGGAACACGACATCCTGTCCCTGAACTGCTTCCCCATGACCTCCGGCTACTACACGGCCCTCGAGCGGACGCTGTTCTACGGCGAACCTGACAAACGGTCGCTGGAGCTGTGGAACATCAACGTCGAGGTCCACAAGCGGGGCCTTGAGCTGATCAAGCCCGGTGCGGTGTGCAAGGACATTGCCGCTGAGCTCAACGAGATCTACGTCGGCCACGGCCTGCTGGCCAACCGCACCTTCGGCTACGGACACTCCTTCGGCGTCCTGAGCCACTACTACGGCCGGGAAGCCGGGCTGGAGCTCCGCGAGGACATCGACACGGTGCTCGAACCGGGCATGGTGGTGTCCATGGAACCGATGATCACAGTCCTCGACGGCCAGCCGGGCGCCGGCGGTTACCGCGAACACGACATCCTGGTGGTGGGGGAGGACGGCGCGGAGAACATCACCAAGTTCCCGTTCGGGCCCGAGTGCAACATTATCGGCGCCTGATCTCCCCGCAACCGTTCCCTGGCCCTGAAGGCACGGCCAGGGAATGCGGCCGGGGCCCCTTATCAGGGCCCAAAACCGGAAGCGGCGTAATCATCATCGCGCCGCTTCCGGCGCCCGTTAAGGAATGATGGGTAACACCATGAGCGCAACAGACCCCGAGACCACAGGCAACGGCGACAGCAAGGGCGCCTCCGTTATCGTCAACGCGATCGCCGTCCTCCGCACCTTCACCGCGGACGAGCCCCTCCTGGGGGTCACCGAGATCGCCAACCGTGTGGGGCTCCATAAAAGCACCGTCTCGCGGATCCTGGCCACCTTCGAACAGGAACACCTCGTGGAACGTGACGCCGAGACGCGCCGCTTCCGGCTGGGACTCGGACTGATCGCTGTGGCCGGCCCCCTGCTGGCGGAACTGGACGAGCGGCGCGTCGCCTACCCTGTGCTCCGCGAACTGTCGGAGCAGACCGGCGAAACCAGCGCCCTCATGGTCTGGAGTGGTGACGAATCCATTTGCGTCGAGCAAATCGCCAGCCACCACCAGATCAAGCACACCACCCCGCTGGGTGCCCGGTACAGCGATGCCCTCAGCGCCTCAGTCCAGGTTTTCCTTGCGCAGGAACCCGAAGGCCGTGTCCGTTCCCTCCTCAGCAGCGGTGCCATCACCTACCCCGGCTTGGATGAGTCGAGTATGGACGCCTACCTGGTCCGCCTGAAGGACGACCTCCGCCGCGGCTGGGCTATCAATTATGGGGAAACCTCCATCGACGAAGTGGGCTTGGCAGCGCCTGTTTACGATCACCGTGGGGAGGTGGTGGCTGCGGTCCTGATCCCGGCGCCACGGTTCCGGGTGTCCCAGGACCGGCTGAAGGCGCTCGGCGAATCCTGTGCCGCCGCGGCTGCTAAGGTCACTGCCCGGCTGGGTGGCAGGGCGCGTGGGGCCGCCACGTAGACTGGCAGGATGCGGTTGGTAGCAAGTGACATTGACGGAACGATCCTCGGACATGATGGAAAGATCAGCGACCGCACCGTCCGTGCCTTCCACGCCTGCCGGGACGCCGGCGTCGGACTCGTTTTTGTCACCGGCCGGCCGCCGCGCTGGCTCCACCCCCTGCAGGACCAGCTGGGGCACACCGGGACAGTCATCTGTTCCAACGGGGCCGTGGTTTGGGACCTCGAGGCTGAACAGCTGGTGTCCGCCCGCACCCTGGCCATCGACTCCGTGCTGGAGATCCGCCGCATCATCAAGGAGCTCCGCCCGGGCGCCCTCTTCGCCGCGGAGACACTGACAGGCTTCCACCTCGAGCCTGGCTTCATCGAAAACGGTTCCTCCGAACTGCTCTCGGAATTCACCCCGGCGCCGCTGGCCGAAACCCTCACCACGGACGACGCCGTCGTGAAGTTCCTGGCGATTGTCCGGGAGGGAACGGCCGACGACTTCCTGGCGGAGGTGAGGCCCGCCGTCGAACATCTGGCCGCCGCCACGCACTCGTCGCCCGGCGTCTCCATGCTGGAGTTGTGCCTGCCCGGCATCAACAAGGCCGTGACGCTGGCGGAATACGCCGCCACACTGGGAATCGACGCCGCCGATGTCGTGGCGTTCGGGGACATGCCCAACGACATCGAGATGCTCCGCTGGGCCGGCCACGGCTACGCGATGGCGAGCGGCCACCCGGAGGCAATCCGCGCCGCGGGGCAACAGGCACCGCATTTTAACGACGACGGCGTGGCCCAGATCCTGGAGGCCCGTTTGGCGTCGCTGGGAGTCAAACCTCCCTGATCCCGCCAGGCAGCAGCTAATTTCCAGCTCGCGCTCACTTTGTGTTCACTTTTGCTCCCTACCGTGGGGCAAGGGGACCAAGGGCTCCCCTTTCGGCTCAAGGGGTAACGATGGCAAAAAACGTAAAGCACGACGCTGTTGATGTGCCGCTGCGCAGGGCAACTCCCGCGCCGCATTGGAAGCAGTTGCGCCAGGGCGACCGCGTCCGCGTGGTCTTCACGCCCGGATTTGAGAGCGGCGGCCTGGTGGACGCCATCACCGGCGACCATACCGCTGTGTGGATAAACCTCGACGGCGGCCGCGGCCGCACACTGCTGCACTGCAGCGACGGCGTGGAGATCCTTCCCGAAGAGGAATAGTCCGGCTAGAGCCGGCTGCGCCTCCCGGCGCTCCGGTACGCTCGCAGGGTGAGTTTGCCGTTCTTCAGCAGCCCGGACAAGACCGGACGCCAACCGACTGTCGCCATGGCTCACCGCGGGTTCTCCCCGGAGGGGCTGGAAAATTCGATGGCCGCGTTCCGCGCCGCCGTCGATCTCGGCTACCGCTACCTGGAAACCGACGTGCACACCACCGCGGACGGGGTGGTGCTCGTCTTCCACGATGACACCTTGGACCGGGTGACTGACGGGAGCGGGCGGATCGCCGCGCTCACCGCCGGTGAGGTAGCATGCGCGCGCATCAGTGGCCGCGAGCCGATCCCGACCTTTGATGATGTGGTCACCGGGCTGCCCGGGACCCGCCTCAATGTCGACGTTAAGGACTGGAACTCCGTCCGGAGCCTCGCTGCCGCCATCGAACGACACCAAGCGCACTCCCGCGTCCTGGTCACCAGCTTCTCGGACCGGCGGCGGCGCGCGGTGTTGAAGCTGTTGAGCCGCCCGGTGGCATCATCGGCCGGAGTTGTTCCGGTGGCTTTGTTCACCGTGCTCGGCCGGGTGCTCCCCGGACCCGCCTTCCGCCAAATCATGCGCCGGATCCTGCGCGATGTCCAGGCGCTCCAGGTTCCGGTGCGGCGCGGGAGGATCGAAGTGGTGACGCCCGGTTTTGTCCGCCGGGCGCACGCTTTGGGCCTAATGGTCCACGTTTGGACGGTCAATGACCCGGCGGAAATGCGCCGCTTGCTCCAGCTCGGGGTAGACGGCATTGTGACCGACCGCGCGGACCTCCTCCGTGACGTGCTGCAGGAACGCGGCGAGTGGCCGGGGCCGCCGGAAGAATTGCCGCCGCGCGCCTGACGAAGCTTTCGCAGTTACGGAGCCCCTGCGTCTCCGCCCGTAGGGGCTGCGGCGCGTCCAGTGAGTCCGGTTGCCTCTGTACTCGTCGTCCCGGCCTGGGCCGCCTTCCGGGCCTCCTCTTCGGAGGGGGCGTCGTCCTGCTCCGATTCCCTTTCATCGACGTCACCACCGAGGGGAGCTTCGGACACGGGGCCTGGGGCTGCGCCGGGCTTCAGGCCAGGAGCCTTTTGCTTTTCTGCTTCCATTGCATTGGATCCCTCGCTGATGGTGGAGTGGACTTCCACGGGGTCATTGGGATCCGTGGGGTCAGGAACATCCAGTTTTTCCGTGGCCTTGCTTGTTCCGGCCAGGTCCTCCATGGCGTTCTCCGCTGCCTTGCCGATGCTGTCGCCGATACCCATGAGACTCGCTCCTTCTGACATCGTGTAGCGGGCACCCCGCGGGGCTCCCGGAACATTACCCTTCCAGAATTATCAGCATGCTTACAATTAGTCCAGAGCCGGGGTGCGAAGCCACGGCCAGCAGAGGAAGGACGAGCACTGTGAGCAGCTACCATCCCGAAAACGACCCCGCAAACCCTGACCAGCCTGGCAAGGCTAAGCTGGACGCCAACGACGCGGGTGCCGCACAACAGGGCGGGCGGGACTCTGCCGGCTCAGCGAATCCGGACCCGGCGGCAGGGAACGTGACGGGGCTGGAGCCCGGCGGGGGAGTGCCCCCGGGTGAGACTCCTCCAGCCGAAGACCAGATGAGCGCCGACCAGGGGCACGATGAATAAACCCTCCGCCACGAACGACCCGGATCAGCACGAATAGCCCGTCCGGGCCCGGCGCGGGCTCCGTTCACCAGCGGCCCCGCCGGTCCCGGGCGTCAGCCAATCTTCAGCTTCGGCCGATCCTCAAAGGGAGTCGCTGGGTGGAGCAATCCTGCTGGACTTCTCGGGGCCGACGAGCTGCCGCTTGAGCCCGTCCATGTCGAGGCGGGTGTTCCAGCTTGCCCAGTCCTGCGGCCGAACGGATGGCCTGCCGAGCAGGTAGCCCTGGCCGGCGCTGATTCCAAGTTCCGTGAGGACCTCGAGTTCGCCGACAGTCTCAATGCCCTCAGCCACCAGGGTGGTGCCGATCTGTTCGGCGAAGTCCACCAGGCAGGCTGCCATTGCCCGCTGGATGCCGTCCTTGTCGACGTCGCCGATGACATTCCGGCCCACCTTCAGGAAATCGGGCCGCAGGTGCACCATCCGGCTCAGCGCGCCGGCCTCCGGGTGTGTGTCGTCAACGGCGATGCGCAGGCCCTTGTCACGCAGCGGGCTAACGGCGGCTATGAACTGGGGGTATTCCTCGTCGCTGATGGTTTCGGTCAGTTCCAGGACCACCCGGCTGATGGGAAGGTCAATGTGCTCGAACAGCTCCGGCAGGCGTGGGTCCAGGCATGAGGTGGGCGAAATGTTAAGCGAAACGTACAGGTCATCAGGAAGGTCCCTGGCGGCAACAGCGGCAGATCCGAGGGCGGAAAACTCGAGGTTCGCGCCCAGGCCCACTGCGGCGGCCTCCGCAAACCACAGTTCCGCGGCAGCACCGTCGTCGCTGACAAAGCGGGATAATGCTTCCACTCCCACCACGGATTCTTCCGCAAGCCCGTAAATGGGTTGGAAAGCCGTCATCAGCATCTGGCTGTCAAGCAAAGCGCTGATGCGGGACATGCTTCGAATCGCATCAACCTGTTCAGCGAGTCTTGGCGGGAGGGCGATGGATTCCAAGCGCATTTTCCTGGCGCTGTCTAGCGTCTCCACGGTATTGGCGTCGCTGCGCCGGGTTTCGAGGAGATATTCCAGCAAAGCCCGTTCAGGCACGCCGGGATTCTCGTCGAGACTGTTGCTAAGGCGCTGACGTACGGCGGCCCCGGATGGATCCGGGTCCCCCAAAACAGCGGCGATGATTCCCCACGCCTGTACACGAACCGACATTAGCTACGCCCCCAGTTGACGAAGTAATGACCCAGTGGCCCTTTGATGTTCAATTTCCAACCGCTTCTAAAGTCCTGTGCTGCTGATAGGCCGCGACATTCACGGCGACGAAAATCAGACCCAGCACGATGATCGTATATCGGGGCGGACAAAAGCGCAGTACTTTTTTCTCTACGGGTTTGTGCTTTCGGGTTGGCCTGCCAGGAGTTCCGGGACCTGCGCAGGTGGGACAGGCCGGCTGAAGTAGTAGCCTTGGGCGCTGAGGCAGCCCAGGCTGCGTAGTATTTCGGCCTGTTCGGCTGTTTCGACGCCTTCCCAGACCGCCTCCAGGCCGCATGCGCGGACGAGTTGCAGGACTGCGGCCACCAGGGCCGGCTGGGTGGGGTCGGTGCCGAGGCCGCTGATGAGGGAACGGTCCACCTTTACGCGGTCCACGGGCAGCCGGCGGAGGTAGCTGATGGAGGAGTAGCCGGTCCCGAAGTCGTCGATCTCGATCCCCACGCCGAGGCCGCGCAGGCCGCCCAGGGAGTAGCGGTCCAGTTCATTGCCCTTAACGATGGCCACTTCGGTCAGTTCCAGGACCACCTGCTCCGGCCGAACGAGGGTTTCCTTCAGGACATTCCGCACGTCCTCGATGAACTGAAGGCTTTGCAGGTCCGTGGCAGAGATATTGATCCGGACGGAAAAACGGCTGTCCACAAGGGAAGCGTCAATCCATTGGCGCAGCTGGTGCACCGCCGTGCGAAGCACCCACAGTCCAAGCACGGAAATCAGCCCCGCATCCTCGGCCAGTGGAATGAACTCGTCCGGCATGATGAGCCCGCGCGTCGGGTGGTTCCAGCGGACAAGGGCCTCCACACCTTCGATCCGGCCCGAGCTGAGTTCCACCACGGGCTGGTAATGCAACGTCAGGCCGTCATTCTTGATGGCAGCCCGAAGGTCCTCCACCAGCTGGCTGCGGAGCCTGCGGACCAGCAGGAGGCCTGGTTCGAACCGGTGGAGCCTGTTCTGGCCTTCCCCCTTGGAGGCGTACATGGCGACGTCGGCCTCCATCAGCATGTCCTCGGGGGTCTGCCCCGCTCCGCCAACACTCAGGCCTATGCTCGCACCACAGCGGATGCTTCGGCCCGGCAGTTCAATCGGTTCGTTCAACGCCGCAAGGATACGGTGGCCCACGATGGCTGCCTGGTCGGCGGGGACCGCCGGCATAACAATGGCGAATTCGTCCCCGCCGAGGCGGGCCACGACGTCGGTGGCGCGCACGGCACCCCGGATCCGTTCCCCCACTGTGATCAGGACTTGGTCTCCAGCGGTATGGCCCAGGCTGTCGTTGATGGATTTGAAGGCATCGAGGTCCATCAGCAGGATGGCGGGCCCCTCCGTGGCCTCGTCGTCATCAATCGCAGCGCGCAAGGCCTCGATCAGCGCCGAGCGGTTGGCCAGGCCGGTCAGCGGGTCCTGCATGGCCATCTTCTGCATTTCCAAGTGGGCCTCATGCAGCAGTTGCGTGCGCACCTGCACGCGCTGTTCAAGTTCCTCGTAAATGATCTGCAGGTCTTCGGCCAGCAGGTTGGTGCCCATGATGATGGCGTCAAGCTCATCGCGGGCGTCGGATACCTCGATCCGGGAGCTGAGGTCTCCCGATGCCAGCCGGACTATGCCTTCCAGCAGCTGGGAGAGCCGGGGATCGTTGTCGGCAAACATCGGTCCTCCTTCCCCTGCTTAGTTGGCCTGGTTCAGGTCGGCGTCCAGCGGAAGGCTGACGGTGACCGTTGTCCCCGCGCCAAGGGTGGACGCGACATCAATGTGGCCGCCATGGCGTGCCACGATGTCCTTGGTGATGGCCAGGCCCAGGCCAGTTCCCGGAATCGCTCCTGCCATGGCGTTGGAGGCGCGGTAGAACCGGGTGAAAACGTGGTCGATTTCCTCGCTGGAGATGCCGATGCCGTTGTCTGCGACGCTGACAGTGGCCCATCTCGTTCCGTCAGCGGCCGCGTGGGATTCGCTGCCCACCTCGATCCGGCCCCCGCTGGGAGTGAACTTGATGGCGTTGGACACCAGGTTGGTGAACACCTGCTGGAGTTGTACCTCGTCGGCGAGGATCTCAGGATCTTCAGGGAGGGGGTCGACGGCGATGGTGACGTTTTGCAGCTGCGCCAAGGGACGCAGGGCACCGGCCACAAGGTCCAGGGTCTGCCCGAGGCGCACCGGGGTGAGATGCATCAGATTGTCGTCAAGGCCGTTGCGGGAGACGCTCAGCATGTCCTCGATCAGCATCCGGAGCCGGTCCGTGTTCCGCACCACGATGTCCAACATCTGGTGGACCTCGGGGGAGACCGGCTGCTCAGTGCTCTCCTGGATCATGTCCAGGTACGCCATGATGGACGTCAGCGGTGTCCTCAGCTCGTGGTTGACGGTGGCAAGGAAGTCCGTTTTCGCCTTGTCGAGCTGCTGAAGCTGCTTGACCACCTGCTGCTGGCTGCTGATGAGGTGGCTTTGGATCAGCCCATGGGCGGCGTTGCCCGCAACGTGCTGGATCAGCCCCAGCTCGGCGCGGGACCATTGCCGGGGCTGGTCCAGCATTACGATCCAGATGATGCCCAGCGAGGAGCTTCCTTCGCCCATCGGCACGGCCAGCAGGGATGCAGCCGGTGCAAGGCGCGGGGCACTGGATGCTTCGCCTGTCCTTGTATCCTCTTCGGAGCCGTCGAAGGAAAGGGTTTCAGCCGCCGCCCAGAGCATATTGGCAGTGTGCCTGGCTGATTCCTGATCCGGGAGGGCTTCTGCGGGGAGCTTTTCCAGTCCGGGCCTGGTCCACGTGGCGGTAATCGGGGGAACCCGCTCGTCCTCGAAAGTGGTGAGCCGGACATGGTCGGCCTTGAATGTACGGCCGAAGCCCTCCACGACGAGGGACGCAATTTCCTGCGGATCGTTGGTGCCCCGAACGGCAGCGGACACCAGGCGGAGCTGCTCCCGGAGGCCTTCGGCCTCCTGCCGGGCGGCGGCGCGCCGGGACACCTGGGCGATGAGGGCAGTAGCGCGGTGCACGAGTTCTTTGGGTGGCACAGGCTTGGCGATGCAGTCGTGGATGCCGGGAGGCTGCATGGCTGCGAGCTCGGCCGGGCTGTCCAGGTCCACCATCACCAGGACGGGGGCTTCCGCTTCCACCGCGGACAGCACAGTATCAACCACGATGACCGACGGCTCCCCTGCGGCAAGCAGGGCGGCAAGCCTGCCCGCATCCCCTGCGGTACGGACCTCGTAGCCGGCGTCACGCAGCGCCTGCGCGTTAACCGTTAGCCTTGCGTCGTCGGGGTCCGCCACAACAGCGGTGCGGGGCACGGTCGAGTACCACGGCAGGTCAGCCGTCACAATGCCCCCTTCAATCCCAGTTGAGTACATTGTAGGGCGACGACGGCTGGATGAACCCGCAGAAGGTGCTCATCCCGCAAGAGTGACGAAACAACCGCCTCACGGACTGGCGCCGCACCGGAAACAGGCTGCTTGGCTGCCCGCCCCGCGGAGCACACCCTATATTTGATCCGTGTCCTCCCCAGTGAAATCAGTGCGCTCTGCCTGGCAGAAGTACCTGATGATCCCCAAACTCGTCCGGCTGTCCCGTTCCGCGCACAAGGACCGGCCCGTCGCGTGGGACAGGTACTGGGCGGGCATCAAGGTGACCGGCGCAGGCAGCGAGGTTCTCTGGGACTCGGGCAGGGACAATGAATTCCTGGGGTACAGGGATGTGCTGGTGCGCCACCTGGACCTGAAACTGCCTGTGGTGGACGTGGGATGCGGACACGGCAGCTTCACACGTGCCCTGGCCGGTGTCTTCTCCGAGGTGGTGGGCGTGGACGTATCCGCCCACGCAGTTGCCCGTGCCCGTAGGGAAGCGGAGATGGACAGCCGCGTCGCGGAACGTGTCCGCTACGAGGTGCGGGACATGACGGCGCCCGGCGCGGAAAGCGGTTTGGCGGACGAACGCGGGGCCAACGTCTTCATCCGCGGCGTGCTCCACGTGCTGGGCCCGGATGACCAAATGGCACTGGTGGAAAACCTACGGCTCCTGGCCGGCCCGCGCGGCACCGTATTCCTGGCCGAAACCAACTTCCAGGGAAACCCTGTGGATTACGTTTCCCACCTGGGCGCAACAGCCAAGGCGATCCCAGCGCCCCTGGAACGGGCCATCCGCGAACTGCCCATGCCCGGCCATTTCGGTCCGGCTGAACGGGCCCGTGTCCTGCCCGACGAGACTTGGGAGCTTCTCGAAGACGGCGCCGTGGCCATCGAAACGAATCCAATGACAGACGTGGCTGCGCAAAGCCTCATCCCCGGCTACTACGCGGTGGCGCGACCCCGGTCCTAGCCCTGCCGAGTCGCGCGGAGGTAGAATCTGCATCCGCGCCGCTGCATTGAGCCTGACCCCTTGACACGGAGGCGGGACGGGAGGCTACATAGTAAGTAGACTTACTAATTATCTCCAGGGGAAAGGATGGCTGCTATGGCACCGGACAAAGGCAGTAAGGCCCGTGAAGCGGAAGCGGACCGGGACGACGAGGACCTCGGCGCCGGCCCCGATGACGGGAAGGTCCGCACGGGCCCGGAGTCATCCAAATCACTGAAGTATTCGCAGGAGGTCACCTCAACGGACGACGAACCGGAGCGCGAGGGCCGGAGCCTTGTCACCACGCACCATGAAGTCATCAGGCAGTGGGCGGAGGAGCGCGACGGCGTTCCGGCCACGGTGGAGGGCACCGAGCACGGTGACCACCTTGGAGTGCTGCGGATCGACTTTGGCGGCGAAAACGACAAGCTTCGCCATATCGGCTGGGAGGAATGGTTTAAAACCTTCGACGCCCGCCAGCTGAACTTCATTTACCAGGAACAGCGCAGCGACGGCCAGCAATCCAACTTCTTCCGGCTGGAAAACCCCGGCAGGGAAGACGCCTAAGCCGCATCCGTCCCGCCGACCCCGCAAGACCAGCACCGGACCACCTCCGGCGCCTTCCCGTCGTCGGCGGGCGCAAAGCAACAGGAACAACCATGCGTGAACTAATCCCATCCGGTTCCCTCCGTGGGATGCTGCTGCCACCAACGTACGGCCGGCATGTCACGGACAACACCGCATTTACCGTCTTGTCCGTCGAGGTCTGGGCCACGGGCCTGGTGGTCAATATCCAGCTCGCATCTGACGGCGAACCGCAGCCCAAGATTATCCTCCAGGACCATTTCGGGACCGAGTATTCGCTGCGCAACTCCGCGAATCTGGGCTCCCGGAACCTGCAGGTTTTCACCCCGTCGGTGCCGCCGGGAACCAGGAGCCTGACCGTCAGGTCGGCTGACGACGCCCCAGCCAGGCCTGTTGTCACCTTCGCCGTCCCGCTTATGGCCGTGCGGGATGCCCCCGCAGGCTCGGACGACGCCGGCTACCCCTCGCGGCCGGAACTGCGCCGCCCCGCCTGATCATTCAAGGAGCAACCATGCAGGACACCACAGGGTTCAGCCCCGCTACCGCCATAGTGACCGCATCAGACTCCGGAATTGGCAAGGCCACAGCCGTGGCACTCGCCCATGCGGGCATGGACGTAGGCGTGACCTGGCATTCGGATAAGGCGGGCGCCGAAGCGACCGCGGAAGAAATCCGGGGCCTGGGCCGCAAGGCCGTGGTTCGGCAGTTGGATACCACGGACCTCCGGGCTGCCAGTGGCGTCATCGAGGACTTGGCCGAGGAACTGGGCGGCGTGGATGTGTTCGTCAACAATGCCGGGACCGGAGACGGCACCAAGTTCCTGGACCTCGACGTCGCCACCTGGATGCAAACCCTGGACACCAACCTCAACGGGGCATTCGTCTGCCTGCAGGCGGCCGCCCGGCGCATGGTCCAGGCAGGCAGGGGAGGCCGGCTTATCGCCGTGATCAGTGTCCATGAGTTCCAGCCGAGGGTGGGATCATCCGCCTACGACGCATCCAAGCATGGCTTGGGCGGCCTGATGAAAACGCTGGCCCTGGAACTCGCCGAGCACGGTATTACCGCCAACAGTGTTGCCCCCGGCGAGATAGCCACGCCCATGACGGGGCAGGAGGATGAGGATCCGACGGTGAAGGACAGGCCGGGGGTCCCGCTGGGCCGGCCGGGGGACGCGCGGGAAGTGGCTGCAGTCATTGCCTTCCTTGCTTCACCGGCCTCTAGCTACGTCACCGGAGCTTCGTGGGCAGTGGATGGCGGGATGCTGCAGATGGGCCCGCAGGGCGGCTCGCACATCACCAGTCACGAATGGCGCGAAGGGTAGGCATTCCGTCAGGCCGCCTGGAAGAAGCGCTTGGCCCTGTTACGGTCGGCAAGCGCTTTCCGCGTGCGGCTGGCATGATGGACCCATGCGCATTCTTATAGCTCCGGACAAGTTTAAGGGTTCCCTCACGGCTGCCGAAGCAGCTGCCGCCATCGCGCAGGGCGCGTTGCGCGTTTACCCCGACGCCGTCACCACGCAGTTCCCCATAGCCGACGGCGGCGAGGGCACCCTGGAAGCTGCCGTCGCTGCCGGTTACGAGGAGCGGATCAACGCGGTGGTGGGTCCCATCCTCGCCCCCGTCGGCGCGGCCTGGGCCATCAGGAAGGACGACGGCGGCAAGGTCACTGCCGTCATTGAAACGGCCCAGGCTTCCGGCCTGGCCGAAATGGAGCCCAGCCCCGCGAATGCGCTCCGCGCCCACAGCTACGGCTGCGGACAGCTGATTGCGGCAGCACTGGACGCTGGCGCCACCGAGATTGTGCTGGGGCTCGGCGGATCGGCAATGACCGACGGCGGCAGCGGCGCCCTGCGCGCCCTGGGCCTGAAGCCGCTCGACTCAGCCGGCAACGTGGTCCCCCTCGGCGGCGGATCACTCGCGGACGTCGTGGCGCTGGACTCCTCGGGGCTGGACCCCCGGCTGGCCGCCACCAGGTTCCGCATCGCCGTCGACGTGCGTAATCCGCTCTATGGGACGCTGGGCGCCGCGCACGTCTTCTCCCCGCAAAAGGGCGCGGACGAAGAGTCCGTGGAACTGCTCGACGCCGGACTCCGCAACTGGGCGTCCCTGCTTCGCGAGGCCACGGGCCGGGACGTCAACATCGAGGGGGCAGGCGCTGCCGGCGGCTTCCCGGCGTCGTTCCTTGCCTTCACAGACGCAGCGCTGGAAGGCGGCTTCGCGCTTGTGGCCGGACTCACCGGACTGGCGGACCAGCTGTCCGGAGCGGACCTGGTGATCACCGGTGAAGGCTCCATGGACGTCCAGTCGCTGACCGGGAAAGCCCCGATTGCGCTCGCGGACGCGGCCCGGGAACGGGGCATCCCGGTGATCGTGGTGGCCGGCAGGATACTGGTGACTCCTGAAGACCTCGCCGTGCACGGGGTGGTAGCTGCGGCGCAGCTGCTGGACGTGGCGTCCGGCCCGGAGGACGCGGTGGCTAACGCCGCCAAGTACCTGGCCTGGGCAACAAGCCAGGTACTTGAAGGCGCGTAGCCAGGCGTAGCGCGGCCGGCGCCTGGGCCTAGACGATGGTCTTGTTGCCCCGGCGGCGGTTCCAGATGAAAATCGCGATAAGCGTCAGCAGGATTATTCCGCCGATGACCCACGGGGTGTTGTCCACCCGGGTGGACTCGTTCTGGGCCGACTCACCCGTTCCGGGATTTGCCGGGCCAGTGGAAGCGGTGTCACCGGGCGAGGGTGTGGGCGATGCCGCGGACAGTGCAACGCTCGTTTCCGCCCGCTCCACCGGCGCGGAGGCATGGGCGGCGCCAAGGGGAACTGCCGGTGCGGCGAGCAGCAGCAGGGCCATCAGGGCGGCTTTAAGGAACGATTTCATAGGTTCTCCTGGTGTTGTCAGCGGCTGGTTGTTCCGGCCGCATGGCTGATAACTGGACACTTGGGTACTAACGGGTGGACATCTTCGGAGCCGGGACAAAGCGCAGTTGCCGGGCGCAACCCGTCCTGGGCGGCTCCGCGGTCCTCTTTCGGCGGTCGCTTCTACCTGGCTGCCTCGGCCCGCCTGTGCAGGTGCATGGGGACGTAGACCAGCAGGACCACCATCACGGCCATCAACGCTCCGCCGGCAGTGAGGCCGGCGGTGCGTCCTGCGGTAACGTCAAAGACCAATGCAGCAGTGCCCGCACTAAGCAGGGCAATTCCGGCAAGGATGATCTTGGCGATAGTGTCGCCACTGGAGACCAGGGTCTCCTTGAGCCTCTTCCGGAAAAGCCGCCGGTGAACGCTCACCGGCAGGAGGATAAGCGCCGTGGTCAGCGCAGCAATCACCACGTTGGTCAGGTAAAGGACAATCTGGAAGTCGTCAAGGTCTTCGAACCGCTCCTGGAAGGGCAATGTCAGCAGGAACCCGGCCAGGATTTGCACGCCCATCTGCAGGACCCGCATCTCCTGCAGCAATTCCGCCCAGTTGCGGTCCAGCTGTTCCTCGCGGGTCTCATTCCTGCCTGTCCGGCCGGTGTAATCCTCAACATCCGACATTGCCTCTCCTTCGCGCCATCCTGGCCCTCGCCACCCTTCTACTGCCCAGGTACCCAGAAACCAGGGCGACATTGCGTCGTCCGCCACATTTGGTAAGTTTACTGATTATTCGCGCGGAACGGTGGACTTTGCTCCTCCGGCCGGGATAGCTTCGAAGGGCCGGTGCACGGCTGGGCCTTCGGAAACCGACAAAGTGAGTAGGCGGAACTATGAGCGGTACGGAAAAGCAGACAGACCAGCCGAAGGACCCCCGGGGCGGCTACCACGCCGGCCCCTTTCCGGAGCAGGAGCAGAAGCAGCCCGGCCTGACGGCGCCCATGGACCCGAAGCCGGACCACGGCGAGCTCAGCTATGAGGGGCACGGAAAGCTGCAGGGCAAGGCCGCACTCATCACGGGTGGGGATTCGGGCATCGGCAAGGCCGCTGCCATCGCCTTCGCCCGTGAAGGCGCAGACGTCGCCATCTCCTACCTCCCCGAAGAGGAGGAAGATGCCCAGGACACCGCGGATTGGATCCGCAAGGCCGGGCAGCGTGCGCTCCTCTTTGCCGGTGACGGACGCGAAGAGGAGTTCAGTACCCGGATCGCCAATGAAACGGCAGCCGAGTTCGGACGCCTCGACGTGGTGGTGCTGAACGCGGCTTACCAAAAGAACCGCGAAAGCCTGGAGTCATTGCCCACGGAGGAATTTGACCGGGTCTTCAAGACCAACCTGTACTCTCTGCTGTGGACGGCCCGGGCGGCCATCCCGCACCTTAAGGCCGGCGCGTCGATCATCACCACCTCCTCTGTCCAGGCCTTCGTACCATCGCCGAACTTGATCGACTACGCCATGACCAAGGCCGCTCAGGTGGCATTCACCAAAGCGCTGGCCCAGGAACTTGGCCCGAAGGGAATCCGCGTCAACGCTGTTGCCCCCGGACCGATCTGGACTCCGCTGATTCCAGCTACAGAGTGGCCCGACAAGCTGCCGGAGTTTGGCCAGAACACCCCGCTGGAGCGGGCCGGCCAGCCCGCAGAGCTTGCTGCGGCCTACGTCCTGCTGGCCTCGGAAGACGGATCCTACATTTCCGCCGCCGTGCTGCCGGTGACCGGCGGCAAGGCGCTCTGAGCAGCCACCGCCCGCAGTTCCGCTTCATCCAACAACAGGAGGAACCATGACACAGGAAAACCAGCACGCCCAGCCGGAAACGGATCCGGGCGGTTACGGCACACCAACCGCGGAGCAGGAAATGGGCGGCGCGCAAACCGAGGTTTCGGACACCGGCAGCACGGGCGAGACGGACAATGTAGGCACGAACGAGCCCCAGTCCGGCACCAGCGAGGATCCCGTGCCGCGCGACGTGGACCTTCCTTCCGGGGAAGCCGAACTGGATGAAGGCAACGACGACTCCCAGGGGTCAGCGCCGGTGTCCTCGGAGCCTGGGCAGGAAGCCGCGGGAATCCCGGACGGCAGCGGCAATGACCTGCCGAAGGAGAAGTCGCCCAACGACGACGGCGGCGAAAGCTTCGACGCCGGCTAAACGCTGCGGTCCCGCTTCCATGGGCAGCGCCCAGGCCTTCGCCGTGCACGGGCATACATTGCGGTGCGATGGGTACAGAACCAGCGAACCCCATTCGCTATCAATGCCGAGGCAGGCGCCAGGAGGTGGGCTGTGAGCAGGAAATCGTCGGAACAGTGGGCAAGGCCTGTTGCAGGGCCGGACAGCGTGACGGTCGACGTGCTGGTTCCTACCTGCAACCGTCCGGCGGAACTCGCTGTGACACTGTCGGGTCTTGCCGGGCAGGCTAACCCCGCCTTCCGCGTGGTGGTCAGCGACCAGTCCACTGATACCCCTGGCTGGGAACATCCGGCAGCTGCGGCGATGGTGCGCGTCCTCCAAGCCCAGGGCCGCCAGGTGACGCTTCTCCGGCACCTGCCACGGCGTGGACTTGCCGAGCACCGCCAGTTCCTGCTGGACCAGTCGACGGCGGAGAAATGCCTTTTCCTCGATGATGACGTATGGCTGGAACCCGGTGCCCTGGAGCGGCTCAGCCGGGCACTGGACGAACTGGACTGCGGCTTTGTGGGAATGGCCCCGCAGGGCTTGTCCTACCTGGATGACAGGCGGCCGGAGCAGACTGCCGGCTTCGAGCCCTGGAACGGTTCCGTGCAGGCGGAACGCATTCGGCCCGGGGCTCCCGGGTTCGATCGGTGGCCGCTCCACAACGCCGCCAACCTTACCCACCTCAGCGCTGACCTTTCATTGGAACCGGGGGAGTGGGTGCCCTACCGGATTGCGTGGCTCGGGGGATGCGTGCTTTACCGGCGTGAGGCGCTGAACACTGCGGGCGGCTTCGGATTCTGGAACAGCCTCCCCGTTGACCACGCCGGGGAAGACGTCGTAGCCCAGTGGCAGGTCATGGAAAGGTATGGCGCGGCCGGCATCCTGCCCTCCGGCGCTGTCCATCTGGAGTCCCCCACCACGGTGACGGACCGCAGGGTGGAGGCCTACGACGTCGTACTCCTCAGGAATTCGCCCGCGTACGCAGGACATACCGCCGCCGGAGACTAAGCAGCTCGGCCCCGCTGGCCCTCCCGCCCGCACGGCGGGCGACGTATCCTTAAAAAATCGAGGTTTTGCAGTAGGCCGACGCGCTCAACAAAGGCGTGGAACATGGCCGCTGAACCCACAGGGCACGTTGGCTGGGGACCGCTCCCACTGCCCCCGGAACCGGTTTTCGACAGCAAGGACGTCGAAAACTACCTTTGGGAAGTCACCCATGACTTCATGGCGGACATCAAAGGCGAAGGCCGGGGCATCGGCTGGGCAGCCACCCTCTTCCGCTTGGGGAAGGGGCACACTATCGCCGCGAGCACGGATCAGGCACGCGAAGCGGACCGTGAACAGTGTTCCTTCGCCGACGGGCCGGTCATCGAGGCCCTGCGCAGCGGCGAATTCGTGTTGCTCTCCGACGTCAGCCGTGACCGGCGCTGGCCCGGGTACGCGAGCGCGGCTGCAAGCCATGGCGTCCAGTCCCTCCTATCGGTGCCGATCGTCGCCGAGGGCGCGACAAGCGCCGCCATCAACCTTTATGCGTCCTCACCCCATGCCTTCACCAGCGATGACCTGCTCCGCATCCGGAGTTACGTCCAGCAGGTGGCCCGCGCGCTGCGCGTGGTGGTGCGGGTGGCAGAGCGCGCGGAAGCGACGGCAGGCCTCGCCGTCGCCCAGAGCTCGCTGGTCCTGGTGGACCTTGCGGTGCGTAGCCTGATGGACGAGTACGAACTCTCCCGGGAGGGTGCCCTGCGGTTCCTGCAGAGGGAGGCGTCGCACCACGAGCTGGGTCTGCGTGATGCCGCCCTGACCATAGTTGCGCCGGGAACCGGCCGGGATCCTTCCGGACCGCGGCGGGAGGCGTTCGAAGACATCGAGGACTTCCGCCTGGTGGCGCCTGCGGAGCTGGACCAGCCGCTTGAGGCAGTTGCTGCCCCGGAAGCGGATCCTTCCCCCAAGGTGAGAGGACGGCGCTCATGACCACCGACCAGCAGGAGACATGGCAAGGACGGCCGCCTGCAGCGCGGCACCCCTGGCACCGCTTCGTAGCCCTCGGCGACTCCTACACCGAAGGGGTAGGTGACCCCGAGCCCCGCAGCATCGGCGGGCTTCGCGGCTGGGCTGACCGGGCGGCGGAGGAACTCAGCGCAGGCCAGAGCGACTTCGCCTACGCCAACCTTGCAGTGCGCGGATTGCTGCTCCAGGAAATCCTGGACGGGCAACTGGAACCTGCCTTAGCCCTCGCTCCCGACCTCGTGGGAATGTCCGGCGGCGGAAACGATATCGTTTTCCACCGGGGCGACCCGGACAAGCTGGCCGAGAAGATGGACCAGGCGGTGGGCCTCCTGGCTGGAACCGGCGCCACGGTCCTGCTGTTCGCCGGACCGGACTGGGGCAGTACGCCGGTGTTGGGTCAGATTCGGGGGCGGCTGGCCATCTACAACGAACACCTCCACACCGTCGCCCTGCGCCACCACGCCGTGATGGTGGACCTGTGGTGCTTGCCGGCCCTCCACGACGCCCGGATGTGGGACCGGGACCGGCTGCACCTTTCGCCGCTGGGCCACCACGCAGTGGCCGTTGCAACCCTTGACGCGCTGGGAATACCTCATTCGCTCAAGTCCCTGGAGCCGCGGCCGGTGCCAACGCATGGCTGGACTCAGGCCAGGGCTGAAGACCTGATCTGGGCCAAAGAGTATCTGTTTCCGTGGGTCCTGCGGCGGCTCCGGCCCCGGCCGGCGTCCCTGGCCGCGAAGCGGCCGCAGGCAGGCCCTGTCTTCGGCCTGGGCCGGCCTGGTCCGTTCCCGCCCGGCCATCCGGCCGGGTCCTTGGCGCCTGACAGGCTGGAAGACGTCGCGGTAAAGACGATCGGTACCGGGACCGCAGGCGGGATTGCAGACGCTGCGGTGCCGGAGGGCGAGGCCAAGCGAGAGGGCAGGGCCGGTCGCGAGGGCAGTGCCAATCGGGGGAGCAGGGCGGAACGGGACGTGGGTGAATCCGAAGTGGCCTAGCGCTTCTTCGGCGCCCGCTTTGCTGCCGCGTTCAAGGCTGCCTTGGCTGCAGGCGGCAGGCCGGCCTGCTCGGTCTCGGGCTCAGCCACGGTGCCCCTGGCCTTGGCGATGGCCTTCATGCCGTGGTAGATGACCAGGGCAGAGGCCGATCCGAGTGCGATGCCCGTGAACTTGAGGTCGCCGATGGTCCATGTGTAGTCGGCGATGCCGATGATCAGGGCAACAGCGGCGGTCGTCAAGTTCACTGGATTGGAGAAGTTCACCTTGTTCTGCACCCAGATCTTCACACCCAGGATGCCGATCATGCCATACAGCATCGTGGCTGCGCCGCCCAATACCCCCGGCGGAACGGTGGCGATGAGCTCTCCGAACTTGGGGGAGAAGCTCAGCAGGATGGCGAAGACGCCCGCTACCCAGTAGGCCGCCGTGGAATAGACCTTGGTGGCGGCCATCACACCGATGTTCTCGGCATAGGTGGTGGTGCCGGAACCGCCGCCGAAGCCGGCCAGGACGGTGGCGGCGCCGTCAGCCATCAAGGCACGGCCGGAGACGCCGTCGAGGTTTTGGCCTGTCATTGCGGCTACGGACTTCACGTGGCCAATATTCTCCGCCACCAGCACCAGCACAACGGGTACGAACAGGCCCAGGACGCCCACATGGAACTCAGGGGTCTGGAACTGCGGCAGGCCCACCCAGGCGGCTGCCTCCATCTTTTCGTAGCTCACCTCGCCCCGGAGCATGGCCACGAGGTAGCCCACAACCACGCCCACCAGGATGCTGAGGCGGCCCAGGATGCCGCGGAAGAGGACGCTCACCAGGATGATGGTGGCCAGTGTAACGACGGCGGTGACGGGGGCGGCGTCGAAATTGTTCTTCGCCGCGGGGGCAAGGTTGAGTCCGATCAGCGCCACGATAGCGCCGGTGACGATGGGCGGCATGAGCCGGTTGATCCAGCCTGCGCCGAACTTCTGCACGATGGCGCCCACCAGGGCCAGGACCGCGCCGGCCAGGACCACCCCACCCAGGGCGCCGGGCACGCCGAACTGCTGCTGGGATGCCATGATGGGGGCGATGAACGCGAAGCTTGAGCCGAGGTAGCTGGGCACGCGGCCCTTGGTGATCACCAGGAACAGCAGCGTGCCAATGCCCGAGAAGAACAAGGTGGTGGCAGGGGGCATCCCGGTGATGATGGGCACCAGGAAGGTGGCGCCGAACATCGCCACCACGTGCTGCATGCCCACGCCGATGGTCAGCGGCCATACTAGCCGCTCGTCCGGGGCTACCACGAGGCCCGGCTTGATGGACTTGCCGGTGCCGTGCAGCTTCCATTTGATTCCGAGCATGCTCATGGTGGGGGCCTTTCAAAGGGGGTGCCGGGTGAAGGCAAAATCAACTCGCTCCAGAATACCGCCCGCCTTTATGCCGGTCAGCTGTGCCCAACGTCACCCGCCGTCACGGAAGAGGGACCCGCTACTTGAAGTTGCAACTATGGACAGCAACGAGGCCACCCCAGCAGCGGGAGGCGCAGCGAAAGGTAAGCCATGACCATTGCCCACGAAGAAGCAGTCATCGATTCGGCCGCCGTCGACGCCATCTTCGCCCAGGCCCGCACCGCCAACTCCTTCACCGGAGAGGTGAGCGACGAACAGGCCCAGGCGATCTACGAACTCACGAAGTTCGGCCCCACAGCCTTCAACTCCCAGCCCCTGCGCGTCACCTACGTCCGCTCCGACGAGGCCCGCGACAAGCTGGTGGACGCCCTCATGCCCGGCAACCGCACCAAGACGGCCTCCGCCCCGCTGGTTGCCATCCTCAGCTACGACGTCGACTGGGCAGGGCAGTGGGACAACTTCCTCCCCGGCTACAACGCGCCGAAAGTCATGTACGACGCCAACCCGGAACTGGCTGCCGCCACGGGCAACAACAACGCCCACCTGCAGGCCGGTTACTTCATCCTGGCTGTCCGCTCCCTCGGGTTTGCAGCAGGTCCCATGACCGGCGCCGACTTCGGTGCCATTGACACCGCCTTCTTCCCGGAGGGTGACCAGAAGAGCTTCCTGGTGGTCAACATCGGCCAGCCCGCCGAGGACGCCTGGGGTGAAGCCAAGCCCAAGTTTTCCTACAAGGACGTTGTCCGCACCGTCTAACCCCCGGGCGCTCTCTCACTTACTGCCTCATTTCCGCCAGCGCTCGCCCACTCGGTGAGAGAGCGCTGGCGTTTAAGGCGCATCATGTGCGAGAGCGTTTGAGTGGGGGCAGTGGGAGACTGGGCAGATGCGGAACCTTATCCTGGTTGCCTTCGTCGAACCCGTGGCGGACGGGCTGGTTTTCCCGCGGACGCACTGGCCCCTGCACATCACGCTTGTGAGATTCGACGTCGGCACTGATGACTCGGTTGACCACGTGGCAGCCCTTGCCGCACCACACGCCGGGGCAGCCTTGGGTACCGGCCTCACAGTGGGGGAAGACGCCGGTTTTGGCCGGAACGGTTCTGTGCCCGTCAGCCTCATCCAACCGCAGCCGGACCTGCAGGCCCTGCACGAGCTGTTGGTTATGGCAATCCAAGGCCTTGGCGGCAAGGTCCTGACGCCGGCCCACACGATGTCGGGTTACCGGCCCCACGTCTCACACCACGGGGACAAGCGCCTGAACCCGGGAGACGCCGTCGTGCTTGACCGGATCGCCTTGGTGGACATGGCGCCGGACGGTGACCACACCATCCGGCGCATCCTCCGGCTATGGAGCCAAGAGGCAGCCGGCTAGGCGATGACGCCGTCCACCAGGGCCTTGGCTTCCGCCTGCACCTGCTGGAGGTGGTCCCCGCCCTTGAAGGACTCGGCGTAGATTTTGTACACGTCCTCGGTGCCCGACGGGCGGGCGGCGAACCAGGCGTTCTCCGTGACCACCTTGAGCCCGCCGATGGAGGCGCCGTTGCCGGGAGCCTGCGTGAGCTTGGCGATAATCGGCTCGCCGGCCAGCTCAGTGGCCGTGACGTCCGACGGCGACAGCTTGCCGAGTGCCGACTTCTGCTCCCGTGTGGCTGCTGCGTCGATGCGGGCATAAACGGGCGCGCCGAACTGGTCCGTCAGGCCCTTGTAGAGCTGGGACGGGGACTTGCCCGTGACGGCGGTGATCTCCGAGGCGAGCAGTGCCAGCAGGATGCCGTCCTTGTCCGTGGTCCAGACGCTGCCGTCCAGCTTGTTAAAGGATGCGCCGGCGGACTCCTCGCCGCCGAATGCGCCTTCACCGGAAAGCAGGCCCGGCACAAACCACTTGAAGCCCACCGGGACCTCCACCAGCTTGCGGCCCAGACTTTCCGCCACGCGGTCGATGATCGAGGAAGACACCAGGGTCTTGCCCACCACCGACTCGGGGTTCCAGCCACTGCGGTTGCGGTACAGGTAGTCGATGGCGACGGCGAGGTAGTGGTTGGGGTTCATCAGCCCGCCGTCCGGGGTGACGATGCCGTGGCGGTCGGCGTCGGCGTCGTTCCCGGTGGCGATGTCGAAGGCCGACTGGCCGGACGATGAGGCGTCAGACATCCGCTTGATCAGGGAAGCCATGGCAGCGGGCGAGGAGCAGTCCATCCGGATCTTCTCGTCCCAGTCCAGCGTCATAAAGGCCCACTGCGGATCCACGCTGGAATTCACCACGGTGAGGTTCAGGTGGTGGCGCTCGCCGATCTCACTCCAGTAGTCCACGGCGGCGCCGCCCATGGGGTCCGCACCGATCCGGACGCCGGCGTCGCGGATGGCGTCAAGGTTAAGGACGGAGGGGAGGTCGTCCACGTAGCTGCTGAGGAAGTCGAATTTGCCCGTCGTGTCAGCCGCCAGCGCGTCGGCCAGCGGGATGCGCTTGACGCCGTGCAGCCCGTTCTCAAGCAGTTCGTTTGCGCGGTTCGCGATCCAGCCGGTGGCATCGGAATCGGCCGGGCCGCCGTGCGGTGGGTTGTACTTGAAGCCGCCGTCAGCCGGCGGGTTGTGGCTGGGGGTGACCACGATGCCGTCAGCCTGCGGAGCGCCGGCACCGGCGTTTCTGTTATAGGTGAGGATGGCGTGGCTCAGCGCCGGGGTGGGGGTGTAGCCGTGGCGGGCGTCGATAAGCACCTGGACGCCGTTGGCGGCCAGCACCTCGAGCGCGGAGTTCTGCGCCGGCTCGCTCAGGGCGTGGGTGTCCTTGGCGAGGAACAACGGGCCGGTGATGCCCTGTCCCGCCCGGTACTCCACGATGGCCTGGGTGATGGCGACGATGTGCTTCTCGTTGAAGGACGCCTTGAGGCTGGAACCGCGGTGCCCCGAGGTTCCGAACGCCACGCGCTGGCCGGGATCACCCAGATCCGGCGTGATGTCGTAATACGCGTCGAGAAGCGCTGTGATGTCAACAAGGTCCTGGGGTTGGGCAACTGTACCCGCGCGGCTAGCCATGGCACCAGCATGCCAGACCCGGGCCGCAGCCAAAACGATCCGTCCATAATCCGGGCCCCTGTGTCCCGCCCTGTGACGGAACAACGTCATCAACCCAAGTAGCTCACCTGAGTACCGGAACCGCAAAGTACTTATATACCGCCGCCAGCGCGCCCTGTTATTTTCGAAAAAATCGGGCGGAATGTCCAGAAGCAAAGGGATAACGGCGGTCTCCCGCCGTCGTCCTCCGGCAAGGGAAGCAGGGCGGCCATGGGGGCAGGGGACGGGGCAAGGGAGCAGTCCAGGCTGGCTGCGGAAAGGGTTGCCAGGCTCAAGCGCCGGCTCGACCAAGCCGAAAATTCCACCAAGGCCTGGGATACCGGTGCCATTGGCGGACAGGTAGTGGCTGAGAAGCTGAGTGAACTGGTTCCGCGCGGCTGGTACGTGCTGCATGACGTCTACTGGCCGGGCAGGCCCAAGGCCAATTTGAACCATGTCCTGGTGGGGCCGGGCGGTGTTGTGGTGGTGGACGACAAGAACTGGACCGGAGAAGTCCGCGTGGCCTCGGGGGTCCTGTGGCAGGGCCGCTACGCCCGGACCCAGGCCGTGGAAGGGGCGCTGGCCCAATGCGCCGCCGTCGCCTCCGTGATGGCCCCGCCGCACCGCAGGCTGGTGCGTCCGCTCATTTGTATGTCCGCGCAGCCGGACCTTTTTGGCGTGACGAACTCCGATGTCGCCGTGGCCGGCGCCCAGCGTGTAGTGGGCGCCATCGAATCACTCCCGCCGGTGCTCGACCAGCAGACGGTGGTGGGGCTCTACGAGCGCCTCGGCCAGGAGCTCACGCAGGAACAGGAGCCTGGAATCACCGCGTTCCGTAATGTCCGGCCCGGAACGGTGGTTCGGCCTGCGGAG
>NZ_JBNHFF010000023.1:0-27544 GCF_059089965.1 Arthrobacter sp. SPT-J7 | reverse complement strand
GCCTGACGCCCTTGACCAGGCCAGTGCCGGAACGGACCTGGCCGCCAACCGCAGGTCCTGGTGGTGGGGGGTGTTCAACGTCGTGCAATGGCTGGCCCTGCTCACGGTGTTGGGAGGCCTCGGCTGGCTCGGCGTCCTGGCTGCCCTCGGCTATTTCCAGATGCCGGTTCCCGCGGTGCCAAGGGTCGAAGGCTGGCCCGTGCCTACGCTGATGATTGCAGCGGGAGTGGTTTTGGGGATCTTCCTGGCCATTACCGGCCGCTTTATTGCCGCTGCCGCGGCGAACGCCAGGGCTGCCAGGGCACGGAAGCGGCTCAACGCTGCGGTGGCCTCCGTGGCCCAGGATCTGGTGGTCGAGCCTGTGGAGGTGGAAGTCAGCAGGCTTGCCGCCTTTAATGCCGCCCTGAAGACGGCCGGGGCAGGTTTGAACTGAAAACCCGCCCCGGCGCATAGAGGACAGCAGCAGGCCGGCGATGCCCGGCAGCAGCTAACTGCCGGTACCCGCCAGTTCGGCAGCGGCGTCCCGGACCTTAATCAGGGTCCGCAGGTTGCGTGTGGTGGTGGAGGCCTTGAACCTGGCTTTGGCCGAGATTTTGCTGAAGGGGCTGTCCAGCGTTCCGCCGGCCGGTGCCAGCCAGGCCAGCGCCTCCGGCCCCAACCTCGTCTGCTCCACCCCCTCAAGTGCAGCCCCCGCGGCGTCGAGTTCGTCAAGCATTGCTGGGTCGGAGGAAAGCGTGATGTAAGTGTGGGTCCTTTTGTCATCGTCGGGGTAGGGGCAGGCTGCCACCAGCTCGGACACCCTGGCTGACTCGAGCACAACCACCCAGGCGTCATAGCCAAACGCATCGCGGAGGCATTTTTCGCACTCCCGCTTCACCGCTGAGGCATCCAGGCTGCTGGCCAGCACCACGTTTCCGCTGGCAAGCACGGTCCGGGCATCGGAAAAGCCCGCGGCTTCCAGCGCTTCCCGGAGGTCTGCCATTTTGATATTGATGCCGGCCACGTTGATGCCCCGGAGAAACACTGCATAGCTGCCCATGGCGAGAATCCTAGCGCCAGGAGCCGGCGCGGGCTGTCGGCGTCTGTCGCTACGTCAGTCGTTGTTCTTGCGCAGGGCCTCGGTGAGGACACGGCCGGCGTTGCACACCACTTCTGCATGCAGCCGGCCGGGCTGGCGGGTCAGGCGCTCGATCGGGCCGGAAATTGAAACGGCCGCTATGACCCGGCCGGAAGGTCCCCGCACCGGTGCGGAAACTGAGGCGACCCCCGGCTCACGTTCGCCGAGGCTCTGGCCCCAGCCCCGCCGTCGTACGCCTGCCAGGACGGTCGGCGTGAAGCGGGCCGACTGCAACCCTTCCAGCAGGCGGTCGTGGTCCTCCCAGGCGA
This sequence comes from Arthrobacter sp. SPT-J7, assembly GCF_059089965.1. NCBI lineage: Bacteria > Bacillati > Actinomycetota > Actinomycetes > Micrococcales > Micrococcaceae > Arthrobacter > Arthrobacter sp. SPT-J7. Next base: position 26,158 of record NZ_JBNHFF010000023.1, on the reverse strand, counting down.
GCAGCACTTGGGCCGCCGATCCTGCCTTCATGGACAGCTGCGTGCCTACCGGTATGGTGTCGCGCAAGCCGATGGGACGCTCGGCGGAGGCCACGCACACACGCCAGTCGCCCTGGCGGCGGAAAATCTGGGCACTTTCGCCCGTAGCGTCGCGCAGTTGCATCAGCACAGGGCCGGCAGAAGCGATCAAACGGTCCTCGCCTGCAGCCGAGGCCAGCTCAACCAGCCGGCTTCCCAGCACAAAACGGCCCTGGATGTCGCGGCTCACCAGCCGGTGGTGCACCAGTGCAAGGGCAAGGCGATGGACAGTGGGCCGGGCCAGGCCGGTGGCGGCCACCAGCTGCGCCAAAGTGGTGGGGCCGGCCTCAAGTGCATCAAGCACATGGGCCGCTTTATCAATGACACCGACTCCACTAGAATTGTCCATGTAATGATATTGCCGTCTCAATATCTGAGATGCAAATCTTTCGGCTGGCGCAGTGCGAAGGCGTACTGGTTCAGTGGAACTCATCAGCCAAACAGCAGTGAAGGGAGATGGCCATGGCAAAGACATTGGCCGAGAAAGTCTGGGACGCGCACGTGGTGCGCAAAGGCGACGGCGATGGAGCCAACGCCCAGCCCGACCTTCTCTTCATCGACCTCCACCTTGTCCACGAGGTCACGTCGCCGCAGGCCTTTGAGGGGCTGCGCCTGGCCGGCAGGAAACTGCGCCGGCCGGACCTGACCATCGCGACGGAGGACCACAACACTCCCACGCTGGACATTGACAAGCCTATCGCCGACCTGACCAGCCGGACACAGATCCAAACCCTGCGCAACAACTGCGCCGAGTTCGGTGTCCGCCTGCATTCCCTCGGCGACGCCGAACAGGGCATCGTGCACGTAGTGGGACCGCAGTTGGGGCTGACCCAGCCCGGCATGACGGTGGTCTGTGGTGACTCGCACACCTCCACGCATGGTGCGTTCGGCGCGCTGGCCATGGGCATCGGAACATCCGAGGTGGAGCACGTGATGGCCACCCAAACGCTGTCCCTGAAGCCGTTCAAAACGATGGCCATCAACGTCGAAGGCACACTGCGTCCCGGTGTCACGGCCAAGGACATCATCCTCGCCGTCATTGCCAAGATTGGCACCGGCGGCGGTCAGGGTTACGTCCTGGAATACCGCGGCTCCGCAATCCGTGCGCTGTCCATGGACGCCCGCATGACCATCTGCAACATGTCCATTGAAGCCGGCGCGCGTGCCGGTTTGGTGGCGCCGGACGAGACCACCTACGCCTTCATGAAGGGCCGTCCGCACGCCCCCCAAGGCGCTGACTGGGACGCTGCCGTCGAGTACTGGAACACCCTGCGTACCGATGACGACGCGACCTTCGACGCCCAGGTTGACCTGGATGCCGACACGCTGGAGCCATTCGTCACCTGGGGCACCAACCCCGGCCAGGGCGTCTCGCTGTCCGAGTCTGTACCGTCCCCTGAGGACTTCGGTGACGAAAACGCCAAGGCCGCAGCCGAACGCGCCCTGCAGTACATGGGACTGGAAGCCGGCACGCCCATGAAGGACATCCGGGTGGACACCGTATTCCTCGGCTCCTGCACCAACTCCCGCATGGAGGACCTGCGGGCAGCTGCGGACATTATCCGCGGGCGCCAGAAGGATCCGAACATCCGGATGCTGGTGGTGCCCGGTTCGGCGCGGGTCCGCCTGGAAGCCGAGGCCGAGGGCCTGGACAAGGTCTTCAAGGACTTCGGCGCGGAATGGCGCTTCGCCGGCTGCTCCATGTGCTTGGGCATGAACCCGGACCAGTTGGAAGTGGGGGAGCGCTGCGCCTCCACGTCCAACCGCAACTTCGAAGGGCGCCAGGGCAAGGGCGGCCGCACCCACCTGGTCTCCCCGGTGGTTGCCGCAGCCACTGCCATCCGCGGCACGCTCAGCTCGCCGTCCGACCTGGATCCCGATCCGGTGGTTGAGCCTGTCCAGACCCCCATCCGCACCGACGCCGCCTAGGACACGCCATGGAAAAGTTCACCACCCACACCGGAATCGGCGTCCCGCTGCGCCAGAGCAACGTGGACACGGACCAGATCATCCCCGCTGTCTACCTCAAGCGCATCACCCGCACAGGCTTTGAGGACGCCCTGTTCTCGGCATGGCGCAAGGACCCTTCCTTCATCCTGAACCAGGCGCCGTTCAGCGCCGGATCCGTGCTGGTGGCTGGACCGGATTTCGGCACCGGTTCCTCCCGCGAGCATGCGGTGTGGGCACTGAAGGACTACGGGTTCAAGACCGTGCTCTCCTCCAGGTTCGCCGACATTTTCCGGGGCAACTCCGGCAAGCAGGGACTGCTTGCAGCCGAAGTCGCCCAGGATGACATCGAGCTGATCTGGAAGGAACTGGAGAACGCTCCCGGGACAGAGGTTACCGTAGACCTTGTGTCCAAAACGGTGGTGTGCGGCACCATCGTGGCGCCCTTCGACATCGACGATTACACCCGGTGGCGCCTCCTCGAAGGCCTGGACGATATCGGGCTGACCCTCCAGCATGAGGCGGACATCACTGCCTACGAGGCCACCCGGCCCGCCTTCAAGCCCAAAACCCTGCCGGCGCGCCTTTCCTGAGCCGGCTGAAGCAGCTCTGACAAAAGCGGCGGCAGTGCGCCACGCCCTGCCGCCGTCGCCCGCGTATTTCGGTTCGGTAACGCGACCTCCTATGCTTGGTTGGAGCCTTTGCAGGGATTTGGGGGCTAGTCATCGTTAGGAAACCGGTATATGAGTAGTGTTCTGACCATCCGCGGCGGAGTCCCGCTGACAGGCCGCGTCACCGTCCGGGGAGCGAAGAATCTCGTTCCCAAGGCCATGGTGGCTGCCTTGCTGGGCAACGAACCGTCGGTGTTGCGGAACGTGCCGGAGATCAAGGACGTGGAGGTAGTCACCTCCCTCCTGCAGCTGCACGGGGTGACTGTAGTGAAGGACCCGGTCAACGGGGACCTGACGCTGGACCCGAAGGCAGCGAAGACTGCGCCGAGCACCGCCATCGACGCCCATGCCGGCGACTCCAGGATTCCCATCCTGCTGTGCGGCCCCCTGATCCACGCCATAGGCGAAGCGTTCATCCCGGACCTTGGCGGCTGCAAGATCGGCGACCGTCCCATTGACTACCATCTGGACGTGCTGCGCCAGTTCGGTGCCGTGGTGGAAAAACGTCCGGGCGGCATCCACATCTCCGCTCCCAAGGGGCTGCACGGCGCGAAGATTTCCCTTCCGTACCCCTCCGTCGGTGCCACCGAGCAAGTGCTGCTGAGCGCCACCCGCGCTGAAGGCATCACCGAACTTTCCGGCGCCGCAACGGAGCCGGAGATCATCGACCTCATCGCCGTGCTGCAAAAGATGGGCGCGATCATCAGCGTCCAGACTGACCGCACCATCCGCATCGAAGGTGTCCGCGACCTCGGCGGCTACAACCACCGGGCGCTTTCGGACCGCAACGAATCGGCGTCGTGGGCTTCCGCTGCCCTGGTGACAAAGGGTGACATCTACGTCGAGGGCGCCTCCCAGCGCGACATGATGACTTTCCTCAACACCTACCGCAAGGTGGGCGGCGGCATGGATATCGGTGAGGAAGGCATTCGCTTTTACCACCGGGGCGGGAAGCTCACCCCACTGGTATTGGAAACGGACGTACACCCCGGTTTTATGACCGACTGGCAGCAGCCTCTGGTGGTGGCACTGACCCAGGCCGAGGGCGTCTCAATCGTGCACGAGACGGTCTACGAGAACCGCTTCGGCTTCACTGATGCCCTCATCCGGATGGGCGCCAGTATCCAGGTGCACCGGGAGTGCCTGGGCAGCGTGCCGTGCAGGTTCGGCCAGCGCAACTTCCTGCACTCCGCCGTCATTTCAGGGCCAACACAACTCAAGGGAACCGACATCGACGTGCCGGACCTGCGCGGCGGTTTCAGCCACCTGATTGCGGCCCTGGCCGCCACCGGAACCTCCCGCGTCACCGGAATCGACATCATCAACCGGGGCTACGAGCGTTTCACCGAGAAGCTCGCGGGACTGGGCGCCGACTTCGACATCACCACGACGAAGTAGCGGTACCGACGTGAAGGAATCGGCCAAGAGCCGTGCGACCCTTGCGGTGGTCGCGGGCATAGTACGCCCTCTGTTCAATCTCATGATGGATAAGAAGTGGGAGGGCACCGAAAGGCTGCCTGCCGGCGGTTTCATCGCAGCACCCAACCACTGCACCGAGATCGACCCCCTGATCATCGGCCACCTCCTCTACAACCACAAGCGTGCACCCCACTTCCTGGCGAAATCCGGACTCTTCAAGGTTCCGGTTCTGGGCTGGGTCCTGCGCGCAACCAAGCAGATTCCCGTGGAGCGTTCGACGGCGGGAGCCAACCGGTCCCTCCAGCTCGCGCAAGAGATCGTTGCCGAAGGCGGGGCCATTATCATCTATCCCGAGGGCACCCTCACCAGGGATCCGGACCTGTGGCCAATGAAGGGCCACACCGGTGCTGCGCGGCTTGCACTCGAGGGCGGCATACCGGTGGTCCCGATCGCCCATTGGGGAGCGCACGAGGTTTTCCCCCGCTACGGCAAGCGGTTCCACGTGTTCCCGCGCAAGAGGTCGAGGGTGGTCGTGGGCGAGCCCGTCGATTTGAGTCCCTTCACCGGCCGTCCCTTGGACAAGGCCACGCTGACCGGGGCCACCGAGGCCATTATGGATGCCATCACCCAACTCCTCGCAGAGATCCGCGGCGAGCAGCCTCCGGCGGAGCGCTGGGATCCGGCCAAGCGGCCGCAGGCGAAACACGGCCGCTTCGTGGAGCGCGGGCAGCAGACCGGGGAACGGATGCCCGGTGACCTCTGAGGGCAACCACCTCGGTTCCGCCCGTTCCGTAGCGGTGCTGGGCGCCGGTTCATGGGGGACGACGTTCGCCAAGGTCCTGGCCGATGCTGCCACGGCTGCAGGCGAGCCGCGCGCCATCCGCGTCTGGGGCCGGCGGAGCGAAGTGGTGGAGGAAATCAACACGTACCACCGCAACTCGCAGTACCTCAAGGACATTGCCCTTCCAGGCAGCATCACGGCCTCCACGGATGTGCGCGAGGTATTCGAGGGCGCCGATTTGGTGGTCCTGGCCGTGCCGGCACAGTCCCTGCGTCCGCAGTTGCGCGGCTGGAAGGACTTGATCGCCCCCGGGGCCACGGTGGTTTCCCTGATGAAGGGCCTTGAACTGGGCACCGACTCCCGGATGAGCGAGGTCATCAGCGAGGAACTCGGCCTGCCCACCGAGCGCATTGCCATCGTCTCAGGGCCAAACCTCGCCATGGAGATAGCCCGCGAAGAGCCTACGGCCTCCGTGGTTGCCTGTACCGATCCGGCTGCAGCAGGCTGGATCGCACGAAGCTGCACCGCACCCTATTTCCGGCCTTACACCACCTCGGACATCGTCGGGGTGGAAATCGGGGGCATCGTCAAGAATGTAATTGCACTGGCGGTCGGCATCTGCGAGGGCAGGCAAATGGGGGACAACACCAAAGCTTCCGTGATCACCCGCGGCCTCGCCGAGACGTCCCGCCTTGCCCTCGCACTGGGTGGGGATGCGAAAACCATGGCGGGGCTGGCCGGCCTCGGCGATCTGGTGGCAACCTGCTCCTCGCCCCTGTCCAGGAACCATACTGCAGGCCGGCTGCTGGGCCAGGGCCTCACGCTGGAGGAAGTGGGCCAAAAAATGACCCAGACCGCCGAAGGCATCAAGTCTGGCCAGGCCGTCCACGAACTGGCAGCAAAGCTGGGCGTGGACATGCCCATCACGGCCGCTGTCGTCGCCGTGCTGGCAGGCAAGCTGTCCGTTGACCAACTGGGGCCTGTCCTGCTGGCCCGGGAACTGAAACCTGAAGGCGATTACTGACCATGTCCGAAGAAAAACTGACCGCATCAGAGCCGGCCGGCGGGGCAAAGCCCCGGGTCGCAGTACTTTTCGGCGGCCGTTCCAGCGAGCATGCCGTCAGCTGCGTCACCGCCGCCGGCGTTCTCGGTGCTATCAACAAGGATAAGTACGAGGTCATCCCCATCGGGATCGCCAAGTCGGGGCAGTGGGTGCTGGCCGGCGGCGATACCGCGCAGTGGTCCTTGGCAGCGTCCGCGCTGCCGGAGGTGGTTCCGTCGCCGCGAACCGTGACGCTGGCCCAGATCGGCGGCGAACACCAGCTGATTGTGGCCGCACCGAACGAGGTGCCCCAGGAACTCGGTGCCGTGGACGTGGTATTCCCGCTGCTTCACGGACCCTTCGGTGAGGACGGCACCATCCAGGGGCTGTTGGAACTCTCCGACACCCGGTACGTCGGGGCGGGCGTGCTGGCCTCGGCAGTGGGCATGGACAAGCACTTCATGAAAGTGGTTTTTGAAGCGGCCGGCCTGCAGGTTGGTCCCTACATTGCCGTGACTGACAGGCAGTGGCGCAAGGATGCGGAATCCGTGCGGAAACAGGTGGACCTGCTTGGCTTCCCCGTTTTCGTTAAGCCTGCGCGGGCTGGTTCATCCATGGGAATCTCCAAGGTTGATTCGCTCGAGGAGCTGGACGCCGCCATCGAGGAGGCGCGCCGGCACGACCTCAAACTGGTGATTGAGGCCGGCATCACCGGCCGGGAAATCGAGTGTGCAGTACTGGAAGGCAGGGGCACCGACGCCCCCCGCACCTCCATGCCGGGCGAGATCTCTGTGGCCGGCGGTACCCACGAGTTCTACGACTTCAACGCGAAGTATGTCGAGGACGATGCCGCATCATTGAGCTGCCCGGCAGACCTGCCGGAGGAAGCGATTGCCAGGGTGCGGGAGCTCTCCGCCGCCGCCTTTGACGCTGTGGGCGCAGAGGGCCTGAGCCGGGTGGATTTCTTCTACACGCCGGACGGCCAGCTGATCATCAACGAGATCAACACCATGCCCGGGTTCACCCCCAAAAGCATGTACCCGCAGATGTGGGCCGCATCAGGACTGGACTATGCCGAGCTGATTGATGAACTCATCTACCTGGCGTTGAACCGGAAGACGGGCCTCCGCTAGGAGTCGCTCGTTTCGTGGTTGAGCCTCCCCACCGGCCCCTGACCTCGCTTCGCGTCGGCCAGGAAACCCTGCTGGGCGTGGGCCCAAAAACTACTGGGTTTTCGGCAGGTTCTGCAGCTCTTCCTGGCCCACACAATTCCTGAGGGGCGGGATCTCACCCGCGGCAACGGCAAGATCGGCGAGGACAGTGGCAGAGCTGATCTTATCCGGATCCATCAGGATTTCGGTGGCCGGCTCCCGGCCGTAGGTGGTCAAGGTCCAGACGGGGTCGCCTTCTTTAATCACCCAGTCGATCCCGTTGACGGTTACGCAGCGGTCGGTGGTGGGTCCGGGGACGTTCACGCCGCAGCGAAGGATCACCAGCGAGGGATCACCCCAGACGGCAGTGGCCTGGCTGTTCGTCTTGCGAAGCGCCGAGTCGCCGATCGCTTCCGGCAAGGCCACCATCATGGGAGCACACGCGGGGTTTGCAGCGTCCCGGGCCGCTGGGACGTCCACTGCGGGGGAGCACGCGGCCAAGGCCAGGGAAGCAACTATCCCGGTCAGCGCCATCCTGGCAACGCGGGCGGGCAGGGAAAGCTGTGGACGGTGCATACTTCAAGACTATCCTTGCAGCCCCGCTGTTCCGGACGCGGTGCCGGCGGCACGGGGGGCCGCCAATGTCCGGGGCCCGCTGTAGCGTAGTGGCGTGCCTGAAAAGCGTTTGACCGTCCAAGAGCAGCCGCCCGCTGTCGCCGCCCTCTCCGAAGCTGAGCTGCTGGCGCGGATATTTCCACGCCTTTTCATGGGTGGGGAGCACGTCGTCGCTACCCTGCTCGGTCCGGGTGACGACGCCGCCGTTGTAGCGGCGCCGGACGGGAAGACCGTCATCAGCATTGACACCCAGGTCCAGGACCAGGATTTCCGGTTGGAATGGCCCAACGGCTACCGCACCACTGGTTTCGATGTCGGCTGGAAAGCCGCGGCGCAGAACCTCAGCGACATCAATGCGATGGGAGGCACGGCAACATCCCTGGTGGTGAGCCTCACCCTTCCCGCGGAGACACCCGTCACGTGGGTGGAGGACCTGGCGGACGGCTTGACGGCGGGAATCACGGACCTGGGTGCCGGCAGGTGTTCCGTGGCCGGAGGGGATTTGGGCCGCGGCCGGGAAATCTCCGTGACAGTGGCCGTGCTGGGGACCCTCGACGGCCACCACGCCGTCCTCCGGTCGGGCGCCCATCCGGGGGATGTCCTGACCCTTGCCGGAACGGTTGGGCATGCTGCCGCCGGCCTGGACATTCTCGAATCCGCCCTAAGCGTCGATGCCCTCCGCCCGGAACAGCGCTTCTTCCTGGACCTCCAGTGCAGGCCCAGGCCTCCTCTGGCTGCCGGGCCTGCCGCCCGGGCGGCCGGTGCCACTGCCATGCTGGATATTTCCGATGGCCTGCTCCGGGACGGGTTGCGGCTGGCGGCTGCCAGCGGTGTCGGCATTGATCTGGATCCGGTGCCGCTGCGCGCATTCGCGGAGGTGCTGCGGCCAGCCTCAGAGCTGCTGGGAACGGATCCGATGGAGTGGGCATTGGGCGGCGGGGAGGACCATGGACTGCTCGCCACATTCCCATCGGATGTTCAGCTGCCTCCCGGATTCACTGCGATAGGCTCAATACAAGCATTGGGAAGCAACGAAAGCCCGAGCGTCAAGATAGCGGGCCGGTCCGCGGACACCGGGGGATGGGATCACTTTGCACACTAAGGTTGCCGCCAACGCGCAAGCGATGAAGAGGTGGTTGGGCAAGGCTGAGACCGTCCTTGGAAACCACAGCGACCGCCTCAACGCCATCAATATCTTCCCGGTGGCGGACGGCGACACAGGCACCAACCTGTACCTCACCGTCCGGGCAGCCGCCCAGTCTGCTGCTGCAGCCGGGGACCAGCCTGCACAGCTGGACGTTGGCGCTGTGCTGGCCAAGGCAGGCCAGGCGGCGATGGAGGAGGCAAGGGGGAATTCCGGGACCCTGTTCTCAGTATTCCTTTGCGCGGCGGCTGAGCCACTGGCAGGCCACACGCGTCTGACGTCCACACTGCTGGCAGCGGCCCTGAACCGCGCCCAGATCCGCGCGTGGTCTGCCCTGAGCGATCCTGTCCCTGGAACGATGCTTTCAGTGATGGAGGCTGCTGCCCGGGCCGCAGCCGCCGTGGATGCCGGACAGAACAACGATGACAGCAACCATGCCCTTGGCCTGGCCCTGGATGCCGCCGTCGAAGCCGCCCTGGCCGCCGTTATCCGCACTGAGGACCAGCTGGACGCCCTGACCTCCGCGCGCGTGGTGGATGCCGGTGGAGTGGGCATGCTCCTGATCCTGGACTGCCTCCGGTCCGCTGTCCTGGGGGTGGAACTTCAAAGTGAGCTCCTCGACGGGCTGCACGGCTATGACGTATCCGATCCCCACATTCACACTGCCATGCCTGATGACGACGGCGTCGAAGTCATGTGCACCATCAACCTCTCACCCCTGAATGCCGCCACCCTCCGGCAGCAGCTCGATGAGATCGGCGAGTCGGTCATCATGAGCCAGGTGGGCAGCGACCCCGACACTGACGGGAACTACCGTTGGCGCGTCCACGTCCACGTTCCGGCCCCCGAAGCGGCTGTTGCCATCATCCGTTCCCTCGGGGAGCCCGCCCAGATCAGTATCAGCGAACTCGCCCTGCCGCGGGAACCGCACCCGGACGCAGTGAACTCCAGCGGGCATGAACGCTGAAACGGACCTTGCGCTGGAACGCAGGATAGGAAAACGTTCCGCGGCGGTTATTGAAAAGCACCTGGGTATCACCACGGTGGAAGGCCTCCTGCATTACTTTCCGCGCCGCTACATGTCCCGGGGTGAGCTGACGCCCATCAGCGAGCTTCCCCTCGACGAGGAAGTCACCCTTATTGCCCGGGTGCTGTCCAGCAGCACACGGAACATGCAGGCACGGCGCGGTACCATCACCGACGTCATAGTTTCCGACGACGACGGGCAGCAGGGGCTCCGGCTGGTAGGCGGCCGGGACTACCGCGGCAAAGTTCCCGGCACGCTCAAGATCAGCTTCTTCAACGGCTACAAAGCGAAAGCCGAACTCCTGCAGGGACGCCGGGCCCTGTTCTCGGGAAAGGTCACCAGCTTCAAAGGATCGCTTGGCCTTACCAACCCGGACTTCCAGCTCCTGGATGAAGACCCGTTCAGCGAGGGCGGCCAGGACCCGGAAAAACTCGCTGCCATGCCCATCCCCGTGTACCCGGCAACGGCAAAACTGCCCAGCTGGAAAATCCAAAAGACCATCGGGACCCTGTTGGAAACCCTGGACCTGGGCGCCTTGCCTGATCCCGTCCCGGCGGCCATCGCTGCCCGGGAGAAATTCCTGCCGCTGGCCCAGGCCTACAGGCTCATCCACGCTCCCGTGTCCGCTGACGACTGGCGCCGGGCGAGGGACCGGTTCAGGTACCACGAGGCCCTGGTGCTGCAATCCGCGCTGGCCAGGCGCCGGGCACAGTTGGCCTCGGAGGAGGCAACGGCACGCCGGCCCGTCGCGGAAGGTCTTCTTGCCGCGTTCGACGCTAACCTCCCGTTCACCCTCACGGCGGGGCAGGCCGCCGTCGGGAAGACCTTCGCAGCGGAACTGGCACGTGACACTCCCATGAACCGCCTGCTGCAGGGCGAAGTAGGGTCCGGCAAGACCATCGTGGCCCTGCGTGCCATGCTGCAGGTGGTGGACGCCGGGGGACAGGCGGCTCTGCTGGCGCCCACCGAAGTCCTCGCGGCGCAGCACTTCGAGTCGATCCGCCGCTCACTGGGTCCGCTCTCCCGGGATGGCCTGCTGGGAGGGCTCGACGACGCGTCCGTCCAGGTCACGCTGCTGACCGGTTCCATGCCTGCCGCCACACGAAAGCAGGCCCTGCTCGACGCCGCATCGGGGACGGCCGGGATCATCATCGGCACCCATGCCCTCCTCAGCGGCAACGTCACCTTTTTCGATCTTGGCCTGATCGTGGTGGACGAGCAGCACCGCTTCGGCGTGGAGCAACGCGATGCACTCCGGGCCAAGGCCAGGAAGCCGCCCCACCTGCTGGTGATGACCGCGACCCCCATCCCGCGGACCGTTGCCATGACCGTGTTCGGGGACCTTGAGACGTCGGTTCTCGATGAGCTCCCCGAGGGCCGGGCGCCCATCAGCACGCATTTGGTGGGGCTCGCGGAGAACCCTGCCTGGGCCGGCCGCATCTGGGCCCGTTCCCGTGAGGAAATTGACGCCGGGCACCAGGTGTACGTCGTCTGCCCGAAGATCGGTACCGACGACGACGGCGATTTCAGCCCCGGGGAGGCCGACCTGGCCGAGGGCTCCGATGGGGACGGCGGACGGGAACTGGCATCGGTAAACACCGTTGTCGAACAGCTTCTGGACGAACCTGCCCTTTCCGGGGTTCCGTTGGCACCCCTGCACGGGCGCCAGCCGCCCGAAGTGAAAACCGCCGCCATGGCGGGCTTTACGGCAAACACCGTCAAGCTCCTGGTCTCCACCACCGTGATTGAGGTGGGAGTGGACGTCCCCAACGCCACCCTTATGGTCATTCTCGACGCCGACAGGTTCGGCATCTCCCAGCTGCACCAGCTGCGCGGCCGGGTGGGCCGTGGCGGCCTGCCGGGAACCTGCCTGCTGGTCACCGCCCTGGAGCCGGAACACCCCAGCCGGCGGAGGCTGGACGCAGTGGCCGCCACCACGGATGGTTTCGAACTTTCCCAGGAGGACCTGAAGCTGCGCCGCGAGGGCGACATCCTGGGCGCCTCCCAGTCCGGCGGGCGCTCCACCCTGAGACTTCTGCGTGTGCTCGAGCATGAAGCAGTCATCAGCCGCGCCAGGGACGATGCCCAGCAGATTGTGGCGCAGGACCCGTCGCTGGGTGCACACCCGGATCTGTCAGAGGCAATCGACAAGTACCTGAACCCCGAAAAGGAGGCGTTCCTTGAACGCGGTTAGCACTGTTGCATCCAGAGTCCACGGCGTCCGAAGCGGGGGTTTCCAGTGAGCCGCATCATTGCCGGGGCCGCCGGCGGTACGCCCTTGCATGCTGTTCCGGGTTCCCTGACCAGGCCCACCACGGACCGCGTGAAGGAAGCCCTGTTCTCAAGGCTGGACGCCTTTGACGTCATCAGCGGTGCGCGGGTCCTGGACCTTTACGCGGGTTCAGGTTCGCTGGGGGTGGAGAGCGGCAGCAGGGGTGCAGAGACCGTGGACCTGGTGGAATTCGATGCGAAGGCCAGTGCCGTCTGCCAGCGCAACGCGGACCTCATCAATGGTGTTTTGGGCCGCAAAGCCGTGACGGTCCACCGCTCGAAGGTAGAGCCTTTCCTGGAACGCGCCGCCGCCACGGCAACCTGGGACCTCGTGTTCCTGGACCCGCCCTATCCGCTGGAGGAGGTCGCGCTGTCCGCGGTGCTCGAAAAGCTCGCTGCCCACCTTTCGCCGGCGGCTGTAGTAGTGGTGGAACGGTCGTCCCGCTCCCCGGAGCCGGGCTGGCCCGGAGGCCTGGCACGGTTCGCGGAGAAAAAATACGGTGAGACCCGGCTGTGGTACGCAGAGCCTTTCGTACCGGACGCCATTGACCCGGGCGTCATTGATCAGGGCCTGGTGGACCAGGACGTGGTTGATCAGGACTAGGACGAAAGCGCGTCCAGGTCCATGCCGGCCAGGACTTTGGCGGGGTGCGGGCCGTGGGACACTAATGCTTCGGACCAGCCTTCCGGCCAGGGAGCCTGGGTGCCGGCCAGGACGATGTTGCCTGGGTAACGGCCCTCGAACATGCCTGCTTCGGCAAACGCCGCTACATCGCCCATCGCCTGCCGCATGGCCGCGACCTGGCTGCGGACAAGGGTGAGGCCCGGCTCGTCGCCCACATTGACAATCAGCAGCCCGCTCGGGGTAAGCCGTTCCCGCACCTCGCTGTAAAACTCCCTGCAGGCAAGGTGGGCCGGGGCCTCCGGTCCGGAGAAAATGTCGAGGATAACGACGTCGAACCGTAGTCCCGGTTCGAGTTCCGCAAGGGCCCCGCGGGCGTCTCCGATGACGGTGTGCAGGTCCGTCCCCTCCGGAAGGGGCAACTGGCGCAGGACGAAGTCCAGCAGTTCACGTTCCAGCTCCACTGCGTACTGGACGGAGCCCGGCCTGGTCGCCTGGATATAGCGGGCCAGGGTCAGTGCCCCTGCTCCCAGGTGCAGTGCTGTCACAGGCTGTCCGGGAGGTGCGGCCAGGTCCACCAGGTGGCCGATCCGCCGCAGGTACTCGTAAAAAATCTCGTCCGGCTGTGCCAGGTTCACATGTGATTGCTCGGCCCCGCCGATGCTGAGCACGTAACTGCCGTCGGTGAAGGCGTCCGGAGCGATGGTTGCGTGCTGTCCGGTGGTTCGGAGGAACCGTTCCGCCCGCCTGCCGTCCCCGGCCGCCATCAGAGCAGTCCGCTGAGGGTTGCCAGCCGGGCAGCCGCTTCCTCCAGGACGCCTATTTTCTTGCAGAACGCAAAACGAAGGAGGCTGCGCGTCCTCTCAGCACCTTCGGGGTGGCAGAAAACGGGGACCGGGATGGCGGCCACACCAACCAGGCCGGGGAGCCTGCGGGCCAGGTCCACCGAGTCATGGATGCCCAGCGGCGCGGTGTCCACGTTGACGAAGTACGTCCCCTGCGGTGCGAAAACGTCGAAACCGGCTGCCCGAAGGCCTCCGCTGAGAATGTCGCGCTTGTGCTTCAAGGTGGCCGCAATATTGGCGTAGAAGGCGTCCGGCAGGCCGAGCCCGCCGGCAATGGCTGACTGGAATGGCGTGCCCGAACTGTAGGTGAGGAACTGCTTGACCGTGCGCACAGCGGACACGAGCTCCTCGGGGCCCGTAAGCCAGCCAATCTTCCACCCGGTCAGGGAGAACGTCTTGCCGGCCGAGGAAATGGTGATGGTCCGGTCACCGGCTCCCGGCAGCGATGCTACCGGGATGTGGCGGTCGCCGAAGGTGAGATGTTCGTATACCTCGTCAGTGACGATCAAGCAGTCGTGCTTCCGGGCCAGCTCGACGACGCGCTGCAGCACCGGGCGCGGAAACACAGCGCCGGTGGGGTTATGGGGATTGTTCAGCAGCACGATCCGGGTCCGCTCGTTGAAGGCGGCCTCCAGCGCGGCAAAGTCCGGCATGAAGTCCGGAGCCAGCAGGGGAGCCGTCACGTGCGTGGCTCCGGACAGGCCGATGACTGCACCATAGGAATCGTAAAACGGCTCAAAGGTCAGTACCTCGTCACCTGGTCCTGCAAAAGCCAGCAGGGAGGCGGCGATACCCTCGGTGGCGCCGGTGGTAACAATCACTTCGGTCTGCGGATCGGGGGACAGGCCATAGAACCTTGCCTGGTGCGCAGCCACTGCTTCCCGGAGCTCCGGCACGCCCTTCCCCGGCGCGTACTGGTTCTGCCCGGATGCGATGGCTGCGCGGGCCGCTTCACGTATCTCCAGCGGCCCGTCCTCATCCGGGAAGCCCTGACCCAGATTTATGGCGCCGGTCTGCATCGCCAGGGTCGTCATTTCCTCGAAGATCGTGACTCCCAGCCCGCCGCGGGCCCCCAGGAGGTTGGCTCCGAGCGCGGTCCGCTGCCAGGGCGCGGTGGCCAAGGGGGTGAAAACTTCCTGTCGTGGATGCATCCAGTCATGGTATCCCGGCCTTTTCATGGGGTAGGTTCGGAGCATGAGACGAGCTGTCTGCCCCGGATCCTATGACCCCATCCATAACGGCCATCTCGAGGTTATTGCACGGGCTGCCGGCCTCTTTGATGAGGTCATCGTTGCGGTATCCACCAACCCGGCCAAGAAGTACAGGTTCAGCCTGGATGAGCGCCTTGAAATGGCCCGTGAGACCCTGGCCCTGCTGAAGGGCATCGTTGTGGAACCTGTGGGGGAAGGTCTCCTCGCCGAATATTGCCGGCAGCGCGGCGTCTCCGC
Organism: Arthrobacter sp. SPT-J7; assembly: GCF_059089965.1. Lineage (NCBI taxonomy): Bacteria > Bacillati > Actinomycetota > Actinomycetes > Micrococcales > Micrococcaceae > Arthrobacter > Arthrobacter sp. SPT-J7. The sequence goes on along the minus strand of NZ_JBNHFF010000023.1, from coordinate 11,097 downwards.
GATCGTCAAGGGCCTTCGGTCCTCCTCGGACTTCGACTACGAGCTCCCCATGGCCACCATGAACCGCCAGCTCAGCGGAGTGGAAACGGTGTTTTTGCCCGCCGAGGCCCACTACGTCCATCTGTCCTCCACCCTGATTAAAGAGGTCGCGAGCCTGGGCGGCAGCGTTTCGGACTACGTGCCCAGGTCCGTGCACCGGAGGATGCTTGCGGGCGAGTTGGCTCCTGGACAGCAGCCAAGAGGGTAGGCTAGTCGGGTACTTCGGCGCCGCCGGTTACCTGGTTTGAGTCCCTGTGGCTCTTCAGGCTAAGATGGTACGTCGGTCATATGTTCAACAGGAGTTCTCATTAAACGAGATGCTGGTTCGCCCCTGGCGTTCGACGTCAAGGACCTCGGACGCAGTCCGGGAAGCATGCGGACACTGAAGGAACATGTACCCGCACCAAGTGATCTTGGTGTGGCGCTTATTGGTGTTCAGGAAGGCTCGGATATCGAGCTGGACCTGAGGCTTGAGGCCGTACACGAAGGAATTCTGGTATCAGGAACCGCGCTTGCCGAAGTAACCGGTGAATGCGGGCGATGCCTGGATCCCCTTGCGTATGACCTTGAGGTCAATGTGCAAGAACTTTTCTTCTATGAAGGCGCAGAGCTTTCGGACGAAGAAGATGATGAAGAGCAACGTCGAGTCGAGCACGATGTAATCGATCTTGAACCGGTGTTGCGGGACGCGGTTGTCACCAATCTGCCGTTCCAGCCGGTGTGCCGGGAAGACTGCCAGGGCCTTTGCTCCGAATGTGGAGTTCGCCTGGAAGACGAGCCGGGGCACCACCACGAGGTCTTGGATCCTCGCTGGGCTGCCCTAGCTGATATGGCTAAGCCTGACCGGCAAAATTGATTTGTACGTGTTTGTCTAGAGAGAAATGAGTTAGCCGTGGCTGTTCCCAAGCGGAAAATGTCTCGCTCGAATACCCGCGCCCGCCGCTCGCAGTGGAAGGCGACCGCCCCCCACCTGGTGAAGACCGTGGAGAACGGCCAGGTTACTTACAGCCTGCCGCACCAGGCAAAGGTCGTCACCGACTCGGCCGGCACCGCGCTGTTCCTTGAGTACAAGGGCCGCAAGGTCGCGGACGTCTAATCGGCCCCTCCGGCTGACATGATGTCTTCAACTGAAGAGCTTTTGAAGCGTCTCGGTGTCTCTATTGACGCCGGGACGCTTCGTCTTGCGCTCACACACCGTTCCTATGCCTACGAAAACGGCGGCATCCCTACTAATGAGCGGCTCGAATTCCTCGGGGACTCCATCCTTGGCTTCTCCGTGACGGACGCTCTGTACCGGGACAACCCGGACCTGCCCGAAGGCGACCTCGCGAAGCGGCGCTCCGCCGTGGTCAGCACCCGTGCCCTCGCCGGCATCGGGCGCAGCCTCGGCATTGGCGATTACATCTACCTCGGGCAGGGCGAAAAGCTCACCGAGGGCAAAAACAAGGCCTCAATCCTGGCGGACACCATGGAAGCGCTGATCGGTGCCACCTACGTGTCCAACGACATCGAGACCGCCCGCCAGTTGGTGATGCGGCTGATCGGGCCCCTGCTCAAGGACGCCGCTGCTCTGGGTGCAGGAACCGACTGGAAAACCAGCATCCAGGAACTCGCAGCAAGCCGCCAGCTCGGAACCATCCACTATGCCGTGGAGGGCTCCGGCCCGGACCACGCGCGGATTTTCGCGGCCGTCCTGCACATAGGCGGCAAGGCCTACGGCAGGGGCTCCGGCCACTCGAAAAAGGAAGCGGAGCAGGAAGCTGCTGCCGATGCCTGGCGGGTCCTCACCGGCAACGCCGGTTCCGTGCCGGCGGGCAGCAAGCCGGCCGGTTCGATCGCTGCCCAGTAGGCGACATGCCTGAACTTCCTGAAGTTGAGGTGGTCCGCCGCGGCCTGGTGAGCTGGGTCCGCGGCAGGACCATCGAACGCGTGGAAGTCCTGGACCAGCGCTCGATCCGCCGTCACGCACTGGGCACCGAAGATTTCATCGGAAACCTCGAAGGCGCAATTGTGGCCGACGTCGTGCGGCGGGGCAAGTTCCTCTGGATGCCGCTGCTGGATGCCTCTGCCGATCCTGGCGGGCCACTCCCGGGCGGTCCCGACCCCACCCAGAAGGTGGCGCTGATGGCCCATCTTGGCATGAGCGGCCAGCTGCTGATGCAGGATGGCAGCGTCCCGGACGAGAAACACCTTAAAGTACGGATCCGGCTGGGTTCGCGCGAAGGCATGCCGGAACAGTTGCGGTTCGTGGACCAGCGGATCTTCGGGGGCCTGTTCGTCACCGCTTTGGTTCCAACGGACGACGGCGGCCCGGGCGGCCTCGCAGAATCGCCCCTTCCGCTGATCGCGGAAGAAGCGGCCCACATCGCACGGGACCCCCTGGATCCGGCGTTCTCCTTCGACCTTTTCTATCGCCGCCTCCGCAAACGTAAAACTGGCCTGAAGCGGGCCTTGCTGGACCAGGGCCTGGTGTCCGGCATCGGAAACATCTACGCCGACGAGGCGTTGTGGCGCGCCCGCCTCCACTTCGCCCGGCCTACTGACAGCCTGCGCCGCGCCGACGCTGAAAGGGTTTTGGGCAGCGCGCGGGAGGTCATGCTGGATGCGCTGGCTGCGGGTGGCACCAGCTTCGACTCCCTGTACGTGAACGTCAACGGCGCCTCGGGATACTTTGACCGGTCCCTCAACGCCTATGGGCGGGAGGGGTTGCCGTGCAAGCGGTGCGCCGCGGCGGGAATTCAAACAACCATCCGCCGGGACCAGTTCATGAACCGTTCCTCACACACCTGCCCCGTGTGCCAGCCCCGTCCCCGCAACGGTCGCTGGTAACAGAAAGCCGGCTGGACGTCCCGGTGCCGTCGCGCAGGAGTAGTGGCCCGTCAATCCGGGCCATTTCGCCGGTAAGCAGTAGATTTGGTGCAGGGAAGCATCCGTCCCAGCCATCCAGGAGATCCAAAAGCCTTGCACCTCAAAAGCCTGACCGTCCGGGGGTTCAAGTCGTTTGCGTCCGCCACCACCTTCAATTTCGAACCTGGCGTTACCGCCGTAGTGGGCCCCAACGGCTCCGGCAAATCCAACGTGGTGGACGCCCTCGCCTGGGTCATGGGGGAGCAGGGGGCCAAAACCCTGCGCGGCGGCAAGATGGAAGACGTCATTTTCGCCGGAACATCCGGCCGGCCCCCACTCGGGCGGGCACACGTGTCGCTGACCATTGACAACACTGACGGTGCCCTGCCGATCGAGTACAGCGAAGTCACTATTTCGCGGACGCTCTTCCGGGCCGGCGGTTCCGAGTACGCCATCAATGGCGCGGGTTGCCGGTTGCTTGACATCCAAGAACTGCTGTCCGACTCAGGCCTGGGCCGCGAAATGCATGTAATTGTGGGCCAGGGCCAGCTGGACCGGGTCCTCCACGCCACCCCTGAGGACCGCCGGGGCTTCATTGAGGAAGCCGCCGGAATCCTCAAACACCGGCGCCGCAAGGAGCGGACAGTCCGCAAGCTGGAAGCCATGCAGGCCAACCTGCAGCGGCTCACCGACCTGACCGGCGAAATCAGGCGCCAGCTGACCCCGTTGGGTAAACAGGCGGAGGTGGCGCGGCGGGCCCAGCGCGTCCAGTTCGACGTCCGCGATGCCAGGGCGCGGCTTCTCGCTGATGACCTCGTCCAGCTCCAGGAAGCGCTGGAGCAGGACGTCGCGGACGAAGCCGCGCTCAAATCCCGGCGGGCCGCCGTCGAGCAGGAACTGGAAGCCGGGCGCCGGCAGCAGGCTGCCCTTGAGCAGTTGGCCGCGGAAGCAACCCCAACGCTGAACGCGGCAAGGGACACCTGGTACCGGCTGACAGCCTCGCGTGAACGGCTGCGTTCCCTCGGAACGTTGGCGCAGGAACGCACCCGCCTGCTCGGGTCCGCAGAGCCCCCGGCAGCTGGCCGCGATCCTGAGCAGCTGGAACGGCAGGCCGCACGGGTCCGCGGGGAACTTGCCGGGCTCGAACGTGACATCCTCGGTATGCGCAGTGGCCTTGAGGCCGCCAGCGCCGCGAAGGCGGAAGCAGAGGCAGCCGCACTGGCCGAGGACAAGCGGCTCACTGCGGTACTTCGGGCAGCCGCTGACCGGCGTGAAGGACTGGCACGGCTGGCCGGCCAGGTTGCTGCGGCGAGGTCACGGGTGGAATCCGCGCAAGCCGAGCTGGGCAGGCTCAGGGAATCCCAGGCTGCCGGGGCGGAACGGCATACCCGCGCCCAATCCGAGTTCACCGCGCTGGAAAACCAGGTAGCCGGCGTGGAAAAAGGGGAGGAATCCCTTGACGCCGATTATGAGGCCGCCAGCGAGGCACTCGATGCAGTGCTTCAAGAGATCTCCGGCTTCAAGGCGGCAGTCAGTGAGGGAATCCGCAAGCGTGATGCCTTGGTGGCGCGCCGCGACGCCCTTCAACTTGGGCTGAACCGGAAGGACGGGGCAGGGCACGTCCTCGACGCCGGACTGGCAGGGGTCCAGGGCACCCTTGCCGGAGAACTGGCGGTGGAACCGGGCTATGAAACGGCGATCGCCGCTGCCCTGGGGGAAGCCTCGGACGCTTTCCTCGTACAAAACCACGAGGCCGCCGCCGGTATGGTTCAACTCCTCAAGGACGACGACGCGGGCCGGGCATCTTTTCTGCTCCCTGCCGAGGGTGCAGCACACGGAGTGGGGGCGGATAATGCACCGCCCCTGCCGGAAGGGGCCCGCTGGGCAGCGGGCCTGGTGCAGGACGCCGGACACGCAGCCCCGGCTGTGTGGCACCTGCTCGCAGGCACCGCCGTCGTCACAGACGTCCGGGCGGCCGCAGCGCTGGTGTCCGCACGCCCCGGTATCACCGCGGTGACCCGGGAAGGGGACGTCTTCACGGCGGTTTCAGCCACGGGCGGCTCGGCGAAGGCGCCGTCGCTCCTTGAAATCCAAGCCGCCGTGGACGACGCCGAAAGCGGGGTTTCGTCCGTCACGGCCGAGCTGGAGCGGAACAGGTTCGCCCTGGCCGGGGCAGAGGCGCGGCGTGCGGAGGCCCAGGAACGCGCCGATGCTGCGCTCGACCGGCTGCACGAATCAGATGCCAGGCTGGCGGCCGTGGCGGAACGCCTTGGCCACCTCAACTCCGTACTCCGCAGCGCAGTGGGCGAAAGCGACCGGCTGGCGGCGTCGCTGGGTCGTGCCGAAGCGAACGTCACGGCCGAGCAGGAAGCGCTCGCCGCCGTCACGGCTCGGCTTGCGGCAGCCCAGGAGGCGCCCTTGGAACAGGAGCCCTCCAGCGAACACCGGGATGTCCTCGCCAAGGCCGCCTCCACAGCCCGTGCCGCCGAAGTGGAGGCGCGGCTGTCGCTGCGCAGCGCCGAAGAGCAATTAACAGCAACCCGGAACCGGGTTGATTCGCTGGAACGCGCCGCTGCCACCGAGCGCCGCGCCCGTGAGGAAGCAGCCGAACGGGCCCGCCGCCGCCGGGCCCAGGCGAAACGCGCTGCCGCGGTGGCCGCCGCAGTTGAACTGGCACTCCAGTACATGGATGTGTCCGTGGACCTGGCAAGGCACGAGCGCGACCTTGCTGAAGAGAACAGGGAACAGCGGGACAAGGAACTGCTGCACATCCGGAGCACGAATGACCTGTTCGCACGGGAACTTGCCGAGCTCACGGACAACGTCCACCGCGACGAACTCGCCCGCACCCGGCAACGGGCACGTATCGAAGCCCTGGAAAGCCGCTCCATCGATGAACTCGGGATAACCCCCGATGCCTTGCTGTCGGACTACGGGCCCCAGGTCCCAGTTCCGGTTCCTGCCGAAGAAAGCGGCGACAAGTGGGCAGCCCTGCGCGCCCCGGTGGATGCCGCCGGAGCAGACATCGTCGAGGGCAAGCCCTACGTCCGGGAGGAGCAGGAGAAACGGCTCCGCAAAGCAGAACGCGACCTCGCCAGCCTGGGCAGGGTCAACCCCTTGGCGCTGGAGGAATTCGCCGCGCTTGAGGAGCGCCATCAGTTCCTCAGCACGCAGCTGGAGGACCTGAAGGCCAGCCGGAAGGACCTGCTGGACATCATCAAGGAAGTGGATGACCGCGTCCAGCGGGTCTTCACGGAAGCCTTCGAGGACACCCAGGCGCAGTTCACCAGGGTCTTCGCCCGGTTGTTTCCCGGCGGAGAGGGAAGGCTTGTACTCACCGATCCGGGGGACATGCTCACCACCGGCATCGAAGTGGAAGCCCGCCCTGCCGGAAAGAAAATCAAGCGGCTTTCGCTCCTGTCCGGCGGTGAACGCTCCCTGACGGCGGTGGCCCTGCTGGTTGCGATCTTCAAGGCCCGGCCGTCGCCGTTCTATGTGATGGACGAGGTGGAAGCTGCGCTGGATGACACCAACCTGGGCCGCCTCATCACTATCTTCGAGGAACTCAGGGAGTCCAGCCAGCTCATCGTCATCACCCACCAGAAGCGGACCATGGAAGTGGCCGATGCGCTCTATGGCGTGACCATGAGGGGCGACGGCGTCTCCACGGTCATCAGCCAACGCTTGGGTGCCGAGGTGTAGGGGCTGCCCCCATGGGCTGCCCCGGGGCCGCCCGTAACGCCTGCTGCGTTATGAGAAGCTAGGGGAGTGAATGACATCCTCCCCATAATTTTGTCCATTGTTGCTGCCCTGGCGGTTATTGGCGGGCTGATTCCGGTCCTGCTCAAGACGCGGAAAAACATCACCCAGTACCCGGGCACGCGGGATGCGAACGACCCCATCCTGCCACGGAACGGGAGCACGGCGGTGGACGACAGTCCGGCCCCGGTTACCGACCGCCGGGTTACCGACAGTGTTGACCTGGAGGGGCTGGACACCACCACGGTGCCGGACGATGCAACTGGCCTTGAAGTCATACCGGTCGAGACGCCACTGCCCGTTGCCGGCCGCCTCATCCGCCTTCGCGAACGGCTGGTCCGCTCCAACAACATCATGGGCAAGGGCCTCCTGGCACTGCTTTCCAGCGACAAGATCGACGAAAACGTCTGGGACGAAGTTGAGGAAACCCTCCTCCTGGCCGACCTTGGCACCGAACCCACCATGCAGCTTGTGGACGCCCTGCGGGAGCGCGTCAAGGTGTTGGGCACCCGGACTCCTGAGCAGGTCAAAGTGCTGCTCCGGGAGGAACTCATCAGGCTTGTGGACCCCACCATGGACCGAACCCTGAACGTGCAGCGCCACGCTGACAAGCCGGCCGTCATGATGGTGGTAGGCGTGAACGGGGTGGGCAAGACCACCACCGTGGGCAAGCTTGCCCGCGTGCTGGTGGCGGAAGACAAGGACGTGCTCCTCGGCGCCGCGGACACGTTCCGTGCTGCAGCCGCCGAGCAGCTGGCCACGTGGGGCCAGCGGGTGGGCGTCCCCACCGTGAAGTCGGACATCGAGGGTGCCGATCCGGCGTCCGTTGCCTACGAAGCAGTGAAGGCCGGCATCGACCAGGAAGTCGACGTGGTGATGATCGACACGGCAGGCCGCCTTCAGAACAAGGTCGGCCTCATGGACGAACTCAGGAAGGTCAAGCGCGTGGTGGAGAAGCTGGCCGAGGTGGATGAGGTCCTCCTGGTGCTGGATGCAACCACCGGCCAGAACGGCCTGAACCAGGCACGCGTCTTCTCTGAAGTTGTCAACATCACCGGTATCGTCCTGACGAAGCTGGACGGCACGGCCAAGGGCGGCATCGTCGTCGCCATCCAAAAGACCCTCGGCGTGCCGGTCAAGCTCATTGGACTGGGCGAAGGCGCCGACGACCTTGCACCGTTCGAGGCTGAAGCGTTTGTGGACGCGCTGCTGAACTAGCGGCCGTCCGCGCTGCCCGCGCCTTTGCCGGCCCGAAGGGTCTCGCGGGTGCCCAGCCAGCTGCAGGCGGCAACCAGCAGGACGCCGCCGGTGACGCCAAAGGCCCAGCCATAGCCCAGGCGGTCAGCCAGCACGCCGGCCAGCACCGGCCCTACGATCGCCCCGACGTCGGACGTCATCTGGTACACCGCCAGAACCTTGCCGCCGGACCGCCCGTTGCCGATCACATCGGCGACGGCCGCCTGCTGGGCAGGTCCGAACAGCCCGGAGCCGACGCCGGCAAGCGCGGAGGCCGCCAGGAACCACGCCAGCTCACCGGCGAAGCCGATACCGGCCGTGGAAGCGGCAGCCACCAGCAGGCCCGAGATCATCATGGGCTTGCGCCCTATGCTGTCCGCCAGGCGGCCCGAGAAGGTCAGTGCCACGGCGTTGCCTGCGGCGAACACCGCCAAGGCCAGCCCTGCAGCTTCGGGCCCAGCGCCAAAGGCGGCAGCGGCAAACAGGGGAACGGTGGCCATGCGTACGCCGAAGCTGGCCCAGCCGTTGGCGAAGCTGGATAGCAGGGCAGCCCTGTACGGTCCTGTCGCCAGGGCCTCGCCGAGCTTCATCTCCGGCGCCCGCTGCTGTGCCTCCCCTGACCCGCGGCGCTGATGGCTGAGCTGCGTCTGGACCACAAGGGCGGCAACGATCAGGGCTGCGGCATAGGCCAGGAATGGGATCCGGAGGCCGAATCCAGCCAGCAGCCCGCCCACAATCGGCCCGCAGACATTGCCGATCAGGAACGCTGACGCGTACGCGCCGGACACCCTGCCCCGGCTCTCCGGCGGTGCCAACCGGATCACCAGGGCCATCGACGCCACGGTGAACATCACGGAACCTGCTCCGCCGAGCCCGCGGAAGAGCAGCAGCTGCCAGTAGTCCTGGGCGAACGCGCACGCTGCCGTGGATACTGCCACAATCAGCAGCCCGGCCACGTAGACAGGCCGTTCACCAAGCCGCCCTATGAGGCTGCCGCCTGCCGGGGCAAACACGAGCCGCATGAAGGCGAAAATGGCAACAATCACGGATGCCTCGGTGTTGCCCACCCCGAACGTGGTGGCGAACTGCGGCAATACCGGCGCAACCAGCCCGAATCCCAGCGCAATCAGGAACGCCGCGACGAGCATCACCTTGATATCGCGGGGAAGCCGCTCGCGCTGCGGGCGCAGGCGGGCCAGGATCCTTGAAGTGGCGCCGCTGCCGCGGGGTGGTGCCGTCATAATGGGCGAATCCTTGCAGTCTGGAGGGCCGGGGGCCTGCGGGAACGATGAAACACAACCGTAACAAGCACGATATGCACCATTTACTTCCTAGAGGTTGTTGTAACAGGCCGGCAATCTAAATCCTCCGTGGGCGAAACACGGCGCGGACAAACTCGTTACAGGACGCAAAAAGGCGTTGGCAGGCGGAGGACTCCGCAATATTCGACCAGAGAGGACGTGCACCATGGAACTTACCGCAGGTCACGTATGGATCATGGTGTCGGCAGCCCTCGTGCTGCTGATGACGCCGGGTCTGGCATTTTTCTACGGCGGCATGACCCGTGCCAAGGCCGCCCTGAACATGATGATGATGAGCTTCATCTCCATCGGCATGGTGGGCGTTGTCTGGGTCCTTTGGGGCTCCTCCATGAGCTCCGGTGATGGGTTCCTGCAGATCGTTGGCAACCCGTTCGCCACCTTCGGCCTCGAGGGTATCGACACTCCTGACGGAATGATCAAGGTCGGCTACGCTGCCACCTTCGCCATCATCACCGTCGCACTGATCAGCGGTGCCATCGCGGACCGGGCAAAGTTCGGCGCCTGGAGCGTCTTCGTCCCGGTCTGGGTCACCTTGGTTTACTGCCCTCTGGCCTACATGGTCTGGGGCGGCGGACTCTTCGGCCCTGAAGGCGCCGTGGGCCAGGCACTCGGCCCGGCCATCGACTTCGCCGGCGGCACCGTGGTCCACATCAACGCAGGCGTAGCCGCACTGGTACTCGTCCTCATCATCGGTAACCGCAAGGGCTTCGGCAAGGATCCCAACCACCGCCCGCACAACATCCCGTTTGTGATGCTTGGCGCAGCCATGCTGTGGTTCGGCTGGTTCGGTTTCAACGGCGGCGCCGCCACCACTGCTGAGCAGGGCGGCCTCATCTGGGTCAACACGCTCGCCGCACCTGCTGCCGCCATGCTCGGCTGGCTTGTCACCGAACGTATCCGCGACGGCCACCCCACCTCACTGGGTGCAGCCTCAGGTGTTGTCGCCGGCCTGGTGGCCATCACCCCCGCCTGCGCCAACGTCAGCCCGGTCGGCGCCCTCGGCCTCGGCGTCGTGGCCGGTGTGGCCTCTGCCCTCGCTGTTGGGCTGAAGTTCCGCTGGGGCTTCGATGACTCCCTTGACGTCGTCGGCGTTCACCTCGTCTCCGGCATCATCGGCACCGTGGCTCTGGGTTTCATCGCACTGCCCACGGACGGCGTGGGCGGCGGTCTCTTCTACGGCGGCGGCATGACCCAGATGTGGGCCCAGCTCGCAGCTGCCGGAATCGCCATCGCCTACTCGGCCATCCTCACGGCCATCATCGCCCTGGCCATCCACAAGACCATGGGCTTCCGGGTTTCGCAGGAACAGGAAACGGTGGGTGTGGACCTCAGCCTGCACGCCGAGACCGCCTACGAGTTCGGTGTTGGCGGACACGGTGGAAGCTTCCAGCCGCTGCACGACATGATTACGGGCAAGACCCAGCCGGAGGCTGCCGAGGCCACCGCGGATGCCCAGAAGACCGAATCAGCAACAGGCAAGGAAAGTGTGGGGGCATGAAACTGATCACCGCAATCGTCAGGCCGGAAAAGCTCGAAGCCATCCGGGAAGGACTGGAAGCCTACGGCGTACAGGGCCTGACGGTCAGCGCGGCCAGCGGCTACGGCCGGCAGCGCGGCTACACGGAGGTGTACCGCGGAGCCGAGTACAACGTGGACCTCCTGCCGAAGATCCGGGTGGAAGTCCTGGCAACCGACGAGCAGGCCGACGACATCCTGGATGTCATCATTGCCAGCTCAAACACCGGCCGGGCCGGGGACGGCAAAGTCTGGACCGTGGACGTCTTCGAGGCAGTGCGGGTCCGGACAGGGGAACGGGGAGTCGCCGCCATCTAGGCAGGCGGCAAGCAGGAAAACAGCCAGGAAGAGCGGGCGGGAAACCGGAAGGTTTCCCGCC
>NZ_JBNHFF010000022.1:0-31327 GCF_059089965.1 Arthrobacter sp. SPT-J7 | reverse complement strand
ATCCTCCGGCCAACGGATTTCCCCTACGGTCCGGCCAATGACATGTGAATCATGCGGAACGGTGAATTCCACCAATGAGGACACACCGGTCTGGAGGGTGAGGAGGCGGACAAGATCGCCTATCTCCACTGCTTCCTCCACCAGGGCGGTCATCAGTTGCGGGGTGTTGACCGCAACGTCCACGCCCCAGGAATCATTGAACATCCAGTCGTTTTTTGGATTGTTGACCCGGCCTACGGTCCGGCCGACGCCAAACTCGGTCTTGGCCAGCAACGAAACAACGAGGTTCACCTTGTCATCACCGGTCGCCGATACCACCACGTCCGCGTCCTCAACCTTGGCGCCCTGCAGTGTGCTCAGCTCGCACGCGTCGCCTACGAGCCAGTGGGCGCCGCGGAGTCCGCTCCGTCCAATAACTTCCGGCTTCAAGTCGATCAGGAGGATTTCATGCTTGTGCGCCAGCAATTCCCTGGCAATGGAAGAACCGACGCTCCCGGCCCCCACGATCACGACTTTCACTGAATCTCCTTGACGGGGGCTTTGGCCAGGATCTGGGCCACCTGGGCGCTGCGGTCAACCTGCAGCATGGCGTGCACGGTGTCGCCCTCCTGGAACGCGGTCCCGGCGTCGGGCAATAATCCTTCACCGAACCGGGTGAGGTAGGCAATGCGGATGTTCGCCGCTTTTTCGATGCTGCTGATCCGGTGGCCGATCCAGCCGGCGTCGAGGTCCAGCTGGGCGAGCACCAGGCGTCCGGAGGGCTCCCGGAAGTCGCCGGCGAGGTGCTGTTCGGGAAGGATGCGACGCAGCACCTGGTCTGCACTCCAGCGGACCGCCGCCACGGTGGGGATCCCCAGGCGCTGGTAGATCTCGGCGCGGCCGGGATCGTAGATCCGGGCCACGACATGCGGTACATGGAATGTCTCCCGGGCCACCCTGGTAGCCAGGATGTTGGAATTGTCGCCGCTGGAGACCGCTGCGAAGGCGTACGCGTCGGCCACGCCGGCCTGCTTGAGGGTGTCCCGGTCGAAACCGACGCCGGTGACCTTGCGCCCGGTGAAACCCTGGCGGAGCCTGCGGAAAGCGCGGTCGTCCTGGTCGATGATGGCCACGGAGTGCCCGGCGTCTTCGAGCGTATGCGCCAGTGTCGCCCCCACCCGGCCACATCCCATGATCACGAAATGCGCCACCCGTATCTCCTCTGTATCTTTCCCCACGGTCCTGCCGCTAGAACTCTACCGTCAGCGTCCCGCTTCCGGCTGTCCACCGGCCGTCATGACACAGCCCGCGAATCAGACTAGCTTTGTGGAGTGCTGACAATAATGAACGCCGCGAAGCGCGTGCTCGTGGGAAGGCCGTTCCGGAATGACCGGATGGCCCACACGCTGCTTCCAAAGCGGATCGCACTACCGGTCTACGCATCCGACGCCCTGTCATCTGTTGCCTATGCCCCTGATGAGATCCTGCTCACCCTGGCGCTGGCAGGTGTCAGCGCGGTGGCGTTTTCACCCTGGGTGGGCCTGGCCGTCATGGTGGTCCTGTTGACGGTGGTTGCCTCCTACCGGCAAAACGTCCATGCCTACCCTTCCGGGGGTGGGGACTATGAGATCGCGGGCGAGAACCTGGGGAAGTACGCCGGCCTCACCGTCGCCTCGGCCCTGCTGGTGGACTACGTCCTGACGGTGGCGGTCTCGATGTCCTCGGCCGCCTCCTACGTCACCACCGCCATCCCGGCCCTCCACGGCCAGCAGGCCCTGATTGCCACGATCGGCGTGGTGATCCTTGCGCTGGTGAACCTGCGCGGCGTCAAAGAGGCCGGAAGCGTTTTTGCCGTACCCACGTACATCTTTATGGCCTCCATCCTGGGCATGACGGCCGTGGGCATTTTCCAGGCGGCCACGGGCCAGTTGGGTGAAGCACCGTCCGCAGCGTTCACCATTGTTCCGGCACCCGGTTTCGACGAGGGGCTGGTGGGGCTTGCCGGCGCCTTCCTCCTGCTGCGTGCCTTTTCTTCCGGCGCCGCGGCGCTCACCGGCGTCGAAGCCATCAGCAACGGCGTGCCGAACTTCAAGCCGCCCAAGAGCAAAAACGCAGCAACCACGCTGCTGCTCCTGGGCGTGATCGGCGCATCCATGCTTGCCGGCATCATGTACCTGGCCAACGCCACCAAGGTCCACATCGTCCTCAACCCCGCCACGGAGTTCCTGCTGAACGGCAGCCCGCTCCCGGAGGGCTACATCCAGACTCCGGCCATCAGCCAGATCGCCCAGACCATCTTCGGCCCGGGATCCGTCCTGTTCTACATCGTGGTGGCCGCCACCGGCATCATCCTCGTCTTTGCCGCGAACACGGCGTTCAACGGCTTTCCGGTGCTTGGCTCCATCCTTGCCCAGGACGGCTACCTGCCGCGCCAGCTGCGCACCAGGGGCGACAGGCTGGCCTTCAGCAACGGTGTCCTTGCCCTCGCCGCGGGAGCGCTGGTGCTCATCCTCGCCTTCAACGCGGACGTCACCAAGCTCATCCAGCTGTACATCGTCGGCGTCTTTATCTCGTTCACGGCCAGCCAGCTGGGAATGATCCGGCACTGGGGCCGGCAGCTGAAGCTGGCCAGGGACAAGGGAGTCCGACGGCGGATGGCCAAGTCCCGAGCCATTAACAGCATCGGCTTCGGCATGACCGCCCTGGTCCTGGTCATTGTGCTGGTCACGAAGTTTGAGCAGGGGGCCTGGATTGCCCTGCTCGCCATGTTCGTCCTGTTCCTGATCATGTGGAGCATCAGGGCCCACTACGACAACGTGGCCAGGGAACTGGCAGTGGATGAAGACTCGTCCCCGCGTGCCCTGCCCACCCGGGTGCATGCCGTGCTGCTGGTGTCGCATGTGCGCAAGCCCGTTCTCAGGGCCCTGGCCTACGCGCGGGCGTCCCGGCCATCAAGGCTGGATGCGGTAACGGTGGACATCGACCCCGAAGAAACCGCAGGTACGGTAGCGGACTGGGAAAAGCTTGACATTCCCGTGCCGCTGACCGTGCTGGCCAGCCCCTACCGCGAGACGGTCACCCCCATCATGGAGTACGTCAAGCAGATGCGGCGTGACTCCCCGCGGGACCTGATCGTGGTCTACATCCCCGAATACGTCGTGGGCAAGTGGTGGGAGCAACTGGTCCATAACCAGACCGCCCTGCGCATCAAGACCCGGCTCCACTTCGAACCCGGCGTTATGGTGGCAAGCGTTCCCTGGCAGCTTAAATCATCCGAAGAAGCAAAGAACCTGCAGGACATCCAATGACTTCAAAGACACAAACCCAGCCGGCACTGACCGGAGAAGCGGGCACGGGCGTCGTGCTCGACGTCGGACCCGTGGCGCATGGCGGCCATTGCGTCGCGAGGCACGAAGGACGCGTCATCTTTGTCCGGCACGCCATCCCGGGTGAAAAGGTGCGGGCACGGCTGACGGACGCCGACGAAAAGGCCAAGTTCTGGCGCGCCGACGTGGTTGAGGTGCTCGAAGCGTCACCGGACCGCGTGGACCACTTCTGGCGTCCTGCAGATTCGCGCCGCGCCTGGGGCCGCGGCCATCCTCCTGTCGGCGGAGCGGAGTTCGGCCACATCACCCTGGCCCGCCAGCGGAGCCTGAAGGCAGACGTGCTTACTGAACAGCTCACGCGGCTCGCCGGCGTCGAACAGCTCCCAAACGGCTGGGACGGCACGGTGGAAGCCGTGGGGGAATCAGCTGACGACGGCGGGGACGGCCTCCGCTGGCGGACGCGGGCAAGTTTTTCCATCACCCCCGGCGGCAAGCTGGGTATGCATGCGCACCGCTCGGGGCACATCATCCCCATCCAGGAAATGCCGCTGGCCATTGATGCCATCAACAGCCTCCGCTTGTGGGATATCGATCTGCAGGGAGTTGACCGCGTGGAGGTGGCGGCACCGGCCAACGGCTCGCGGCCTTTGGTGTTGCTGGCTGCGGCCGAGGGAACCAAGCCCAAACGCCTGGCCGCCATAGCGGCCGAACTTCCCGCTGAAGTCTCCGTCGCCGCCTTCGACCCCACCACCGAGGATGTGCAGCAGGTGCGGGGCAGGTTGTGGGTGCAGGAATCCGCCGCAGGGCACGAGTACCGGGTGACCGGGGCAGGGTTCTGGCAGATCCACCGCGACGCGCCCGGGGCCCTTGTGGGGGTTGTCACAGAGTTCCTGAAGGGTGGCGGGTTCCTCCACCCCGGCGCGGTGGTGGCCGACCTGTACGCGGGAGCCGGCCTCTTCACTGCCGTCCTGGCTGACGCGGTGGGGGAGACGGGGTCTGTCCTCTCGGTGGAGGGTGCTGCCGGAACCAGCAGGGACGCACGCAAGAACCTGCACGCGGCACCCCAGGTGGAGATCGTCCAGGGCCGCGTCGAGCGGGTCCTCCGCCAGCAACCGCGGGACTTCGACGCCCTGATCCTTGATCCGCCCCGGGCCGGGGCCGGAAAGGCAGTGGTAAGCCAGCTTGTTGCGGCGAGCCCGCGCGCCATTGCCTACGTATCCTGCGATCCGGCATCTTTCGCGCGGGACGTGGGCTACTTCCGGCAGGTTGGCTGGGAGCTTGCAGGCCTCCGGGCCTTCGACCTCTACCCCCATACCCACCACCTGGAGACAGTGGCGCTGCTGACCCCGCGTCCCTGATACCGGAACCGGGATCGACTACTATGGCGGTAGTAGTCCCACGTCGCGCTCCGTAATCACGGCCGGCCGTGTGCAATTTTCGGGCCCTGCACTAATTAGGGCCTCCTAACTAGCAGGCGGTCAACCGCGCGACAAAGATGAAACTGTTGCGAGAGGAGTCCTGCGATGAGCACTGTGGACAGCTTCGGTTCAAAAGGCAAACTTAATGTAGCCGGAACCGATTACGAAATTTTCCGGTTGAACTCCGTTGAAGGTTCAGAAAACCTTCCGTTCAGCCTCAAGGTATTGCTTGAAAACCTGTTGAGGACCGAGGACGGCGCGAACATCACTGCCGATCACGTCCGCGCCTTGGCAGGCTGGGATCCCAACGCCCAGCCCAATACAGAAATCCAGTTCACGCCCGCCCGGGTGATCATGCAGGACTTCACCGGCGTTCCCTGCGTGGTTGACCTGGCAACGATGCGCGAAGCGGTCAAGGAACTGGGCGGCGACCCCAAGCGGGTGAACCCCTTGGCGCCGGCCGAGATGGTTATCGACCACTCGGTCCAGATCGACGCCTTCGGCAACTCCGGTGCGCTGGAGCGCAACATGGAGATCGAGTACCAGCGCAACGGCGAGCGTTACCAGTTCCTGCGCTGGGGCCAGACGGCCTTTGACGACTTCAAGGTGGTTCCTCCGGGAACCGGCATCGTGCACCAGGTCAACATCGAGTACCTGGCCCGCACCGTGATGACCCGCGAAGTTGACGGCGTCCTGCGTGCTTACCCGGACACCTGCGTTGGCACCGATTCACACACCACCATGGTGAACGGCCTGGGCGTGCTCGGCTGGGGAGTCGGCGGCATCGAAGCCGAGGCAGCCATGCTGGGACAGCCCGTCTCCATGCTGATTCCGCGCGTTGTGGGCTTCAAGCTGACCGGATCCATCCCGGCCGGTGCCACCGCAACCGACGTGGTCCTCACCATCACCGAACAGCTCCGCAAGCACGGCGTTGTGGGCAAGTTCGTGGAGTTCTACGGCGAAGGCGTGGCTGCTGTGCCGCTGGCGAACCGCGCCACCATCGGCAACATGAGCCCGGAATTCGGTTCCACGGCCGCAATGTTCCCGATCGACGACGTCACTTTGGAGTACCTGCGCCTTACCGGCCGCTCAGACCAGAACGTGGCCCTTGTGGAGGCCTACGCGAAGGAACAGGGCCTCTGGCACGATCCCTCGCGCGAGATCAAGTTCTCCGAGTACCTTGAACTGGACCTGTCCACGGTTGTTCCGTCCATCGCAGGCCCCAAGCGCCCGCAGGACCGGATCGAACTGACCGAGGCCAAGGACGAGTTCCGGCACGACCTGAAGAACTACGTCTCCCACGAGGCCGACGCCGGCAGCCTGGACGAATCCCTCGAGGAGACCTTCCCGGCCTCCGACTCGCCTTCGTTCACCGCCGGGGCCACCCACATCTCCGACTCCGACCGGGAGCCCCCGAAGTACTCGGCAGGCCACGGAGCAGCCGGTCGCATCTCCCAGCCGGTTCCGGTCAAGATGGCTGACGGCCGCGAGTTCGAGCTGGACCACGGTGCGGTCACCATCGCATCCATCACGTCCTGCACCAACACGTCCAACCCGTCAGTCATGCTGGCCGCCGCGGTCCTGGCGCGAAACGCCGTCGACAAGGGCCTCACGTCCAAGCCGTGGGTCAAGACCTCTGTTGCACCGGGCTCCAAGGTTGTCACGGACTACTACGAGAAGTCCGGTCTGACCCCCTACCTGGAGAAGCTCGGCTTCTACATCGTGGGCTACGGCTGCGCCACCTGCATCGGCAACTCCGGGCCGCTGGAAGCCGAAGTTTCGGAAGCCATCCAGGCGAACGACCTCGCTGTCGCGGCTGTCCTCTCGGGCAACCGCAACTTCGAAGGCCGCATCAACCCGGACGTCAAGATGAACTACCTGGCCTCCCCGCCGCTGGTCATCGCTTACGCCTTGGCCGGTTCCATGGATTTCGACTTCGAATCCGACGCCCTGGGCCAGGACCCGGACGGCAATGATGTCTTCCTGAAGGACATCTGGCCGAACCCGGTTGAGGTCCAGAAAGTCATCGATTCCTCAATCGACAAGGAAATGTTCGCCAAGGGCTACGAAGGCGTCTTCGAGGGCGACGACCGCTGGAAGGCGCTCGACACGCCCGCCGGTGACACCTTCGCCTGGGATCCGAACTCCACCTACGTCCGGAAGCCCCCGTACTTCGAGGGCATGCAGGCACAGCCTGAGCCGGTCAAGGACATCACGGGTGCCCGCGTGCTCCTGAAACTGGGCGATTCGGTCACCACCGACCACATCTCCCCGGCCGGTTCCTTCAAGTCAGACACCCCTGCCGGCCAGTACCTGCTGGCCAATGGCGTGGAGCGCAAGGACTTCAACTCCTATGGTTCCCGCCGCGGCAACCACGAGGTGATGATCCGCGGAACGTTCGCAAACATCCGCATCAAGAACCAGATCCTGGACGGCGTTGAAGGTGGCTTCACCCGCGACTTCACCCAGGAAGGCGGCCCGCAGGCCTACGTCTATGATGCCGCGCAGAACTACCAGGCAGCCGGCACCCCGCTGGTAGTCTTGGCGGGCAAGGAATACGGTTCCGGTTCCTCCCGTGACTGGGCTGCCAAGGGTACCGCCCTGCTGGGCGTCAAGGCCGTCATCGCCGAGAGCTACGAGCGAATCCACCGCTCCAACCTCATCGGCATGGGCGTCCTGCCGCTGCAGTTCCCGGCCGGCGAATCCGCTGCCACCTTGGGACTGTCCGGCTCGGAGACGTTCTCGGTTGAGGGCGTGACCGCCCTGAACGAGGGCACCACGCCGAAGACCCTCAAGGTCACTGCCACTGCTGAGGACGGCAGCTCGACGTCGTTCGACGCCGTCCTGCGTATCGACACCCCGGGTGAAGCGGACTACTACCGCAACGGCGGCATCCTGCAGTACGTCCTGCGCCAGATCTCCGTGAACTAGCGGTAACTGATAAGCAGGCACCACCTCCCGAAGCCCCGGCCGGTCCCCGACCAGCCGGGGCTTCGGCTTTGCATTTGGACCAAGGCGTTAGAGTTAAACGGCACGTCTACCACCCGAAGGAGGGGTCATTGGGAATCTTGGACAACATCTGGAATCCGCAGGACCTGAACGAGTTGTCCGAAGAACAGCTGAAACAGCTGGCTTCGGAGGTCAGGGCATTCCTGATCACAAACGTCTCCCAGACGGGTGGGCACCTCGGACCCAACCTTGGCGTAGTGGAACTGACGCTTGCCGTGCACCGCATCTTCGACTCGCCCCGCGACAGCATCGTTTTTGACACCGGCCACCAGTCGTATGTCCACAAGCTGCTGACCGGCCGCCAGGATTTCAGCACCCTGCGCCAGGAGGGCGGCATCTCCGGCTATCCGTCCCGTGCCGAATCCGAGCACGACATCGTGGAAAGTTCGCACGCCTCCTCGTCGCTGTCCTGGGCCGACGGTATCTCCCGCGCCCGCCAGCTCACGGGTGAAGGCGACCGGCACGTCGTCGCCGTCGTCGGAGACGGTGCCCTCACCGGAGGCATGGCCTGGGAGGCGCTTAACAATATCGCCGCGGACAAGCGGCGCCGCGTGGTCATCGTGGTGAATGACAACGGCCGCTCGTACGCCCCCACCGTGGGCGGCTTCGCCGACTACCTCGCCTCACTGCGCCCCACCATCGATTCATTCCGCACCGCGCCGGCCTACGAACGCGTCCTGGACTGGTGGAAAAAGAAACTCCAGGACGGCGGACCGGCCGGCCAGTTCACCTATAAGAGCCTGCATGCCATGAAAAAGGGCATTAAGGACTGGTGGGCGCCGCAGGGCATGTTTGAAGACCTTGGCATGAAGTACATCGGCCCGGTGGACGGCCACAACCTCCAGGCGATGGAACACGCACTGTCCACGGCCAAGCACTACGCCGGCCCCGTGATCGTGCATGCCATGACCGAAAAGGGCCATGGCTATGCTCCGGCACGTGCACATGAGGCGGACCAGTTCCACGCCGTAGGCATCATCGACCCCGAAACCGGCGAACCCACCGGCACCGCCGGAACCCAGTCCTGGACCTCCGTGTTCGCTGACGAGATTGCTGCCATCGCCGATGAGCGCAAGGACGTCGTGGGAATCACCGGCGCCATGCTGATTCCCGTTGGCCTGCACAAGTTCGCGGCCCGGCACCCGGACCGCGTGATCGACGTCGGAATCGCCGAACAGCACGCCCTGACCTCCGCGGCCGGCATGGCCTTCGGCGGCCTGCACCCCGTGGTTGCTGTCTACGCCACCTTCCTGAACCGGGCGTTCGACCAGCTCCTGATGGACGTCGCCCTGCACAAGGCCGGCGTCACCATCGTCCTGGACCGCGCAGGCGTCACCGGCCCCGACGGCGCCAGCCACCACGGCATGTGGGACATGTCCATGGTCCAGATAGTTCCCGGGCTCCACCTCGCCGCACCCCGTGACGCCAGCAGGCTCCGCGAGGAACTCCGCGAGGCCGTGGCCATCAGCGACGCACCCACGGTGGTCCGCTTCTCCAAGGGATCCGTCGGCGCCGAAGTGGAAGCCCTCGAGCGCCTCAGCGACGGCGTGGACATCCTGTCCCGCCGGCCCAGCGGTTCCACCGAGAATGACGTCCTGATCATCTCCGTGGGTGCCATGTCCGAGCTCGCCCTCGACGTAGCCAACCGGCTCGGCGCGCAGGGCATCAGCACCACGGTAGTGGACCCGCGCTGGGTTCTTCCCGTTCCGCGGTCCATCATCGCGCTGGCATCGCACCACCGCCTCGTCATCTGCATCGAGGACGGGGTCCGTGCCGGCGGTGTGGGCTCCAGGATCCGCCAGGAAATGCGCGCGGCCGGCGTGGACACCGCCCTGAACGAGGTAGGCCTTCCGGTCGAGTTCCTGGACCACGGCACCCGCAGCCAGATCCTGGAACGCGTTGGCATGACAGCCCAGCAGATAACGCACGACGTCGTTGCCCAGGTCCTCGGGACAAAGGTCCCCTTTGCGCGTCCTCTGCCAGGCCAGCAACACCCCACCACCGGCAGCCTTCCGATCCTGTGAGGGGAGAGGACCTACTGAAATACCCGGGCGTGGTGGCGGAGCCGGCGGCTGACGACCAGCCCGGACCCAGCCGCGAACCCCGGCACCTCGAGCCCGGCCAGCTGGTAGTTGCCCGGAACCGGAAATGGAACGGCAAGGCGCACTGGGTGGTCCCCGGGCGGTACCTCGGCGAGGACCGCCACGGCTGGTGGATCTTCCAGGGAACCAATGAATTCTGCTCCCGTCCCGGTGCCGCCTTCTACACCAGGTCCGACGCCGTCCTCCTGGTACCGCGCGAAGGTCACTGGGTTGCCACGTTTTACGACGACGCCCACCCCGGCGGTGTCCGGATCTACATCGACCTTGCTGTTGCGCACGAGTGGCACCGGATCCGGCCAGGCGTAACGGAGTTTCACGTCATCGACATGGACCTGGACGTGGTGTGGACAGCAGGCCGCGGCGTGTTCATTGACGACGAGGACGAGTTCGCCGAACACCGGGTGTCCATGGATTACCCCGCAGCCCTGGTGGAAGCACTCCAGGCTGGCGCGGACCAGCTTTACCAGGCCGTCAAGGCACAGCAGGCACCATTCGACGGCACCGACGTCGAATGGTTTACAAAGGGACGGTCATGAGCGGAATTGTCAGGGTCTACAAACGCGACGAAGAGGGCACCCTCCATTTCCGGGAGGCCTGGTTCGATGAGGACTACAACCAGTTCGTGATGAATTACGGTGCGGTGGGCCACCAGAGCAAGACCGAAGAGACCGATGTACCGGACCCCGAGGCAGCCGAAGGCCTTTTGGACGCATTTGCAGTGCAGTGCGCCGAGGACGGCTACGCCGAAATTCCGGAAGAGGAACAGTTCTGGGTTGTGGCCCAGTTTGCGCTGAAAACCCGGGAGGGCACCGACAGGGACCGCTACCTGGAAGAAAAGGCAACGGACGCGCTGATCAGCCATCTCGCCTGGCGCGGACTCGGTACGGTGGAACGCTCTGAGTTTACTGACTACAAGCTCAACATCTTCTGCCTGTGCCCCGACGTCAACAAGGCAGTCGCAGCCATCAAGGTGTGCAGCCGCGGCGAGGACCTGGACTTCACCAAACTCAGCATCGGCGCAGCGCCCTACAGCGATCCGCATAACTTCAAGCTCAAGCACTCAGCAAAGCCAGCCAACACCTTCAGCCTCTAAGGAGCGTCCGTGACCACCTACCGCCGCGTCGGAAAGTCAGGCCTGACCGTCTCCACCGTCGGCCTGGGCTGCAACAACCTGGGCCGTGCCAACACTGCCACCGAGACCCAGGAAGCCACGGACGCCGTGGTCCACGCGGCGGTGGACGCCGGAATCACCCTTTTCGATGTTGCCGACACCTACGGCCGGGAGCCCGGACTCAGCGAAACGATGCTCGGCAAGGCGCTCGGCAACCGGCGGGCCGACGTAGTTGTGGCCACCAAGTTTGGCATGGACATGAAGGGGGCCAGCGGCCGGGACTTCGGTGCCCGCGGCTCGCGCCGCTACATCATCCAGGCAGTGGAGGCCTCGCTGCGGCGGCTGGGAACCGACTGGATCGACCTCTACCAGTTCCACACCCCGGATCCGCTCACCCCCATCGACGAAACCCTCTCTGCCCTGGATGCCCTTGTCAGGAGCGGCAACGTCCGTTACATCGGGCACTCCAACCGGGCCGGCTGGCAGATTGCCCAGGCGGAATACGTGGCCCGCGAACTGGGAAGCGCCCGCTTCATCTCCACCCAGAACCACTACAACCTCCTGGACCGGCGGGCCGAGCTTGAGGTAACGCCGGCAGCAGAGGAATTCGGACTGGGCGTCCTGCCGTATTTCCCCCTCGCCAACGGACTGCTAACCGGCAAGTATGCGCCCGGCCACGCCCCGGACGGCTCCCGGCTCAGCCACACCCGCACACACCTGGTCCACGACGCCGACTGGGACCAGCTGGACAGCTTCAGCAGCTTTGCCAGGGAACGCGGACTGAGTGAGGTCCAGGTTGCGTTCTCTTGGCTGGCAGCACAGCCGTCCGTGGCCAGCGTCATCGGCGGCGCCACGAGAGCGGAACAGGTGCGGCAGAATGCGGAATCGGCGGACTGGGTCCCCACGGAAAAGGACCTCGCCGAATTGGACAGCATCTTTCCGGCCGCCCCCAAGGTCGCTCTCTTCTAAGATCCTCATGACCGCCTTCCTGCTGGACGTGGACACGGGCATCGACGACGCCCTGGCCCTCGCCTACCTTGCCGCCCTCCCGGACACTGAGTTCGTTTCCGTCACCGCCACTCCCGGGAACGTCGACGTGGACCAGGTGGCGCGCAACACCATGGCCCTCCTGGAACTCTGCGGCCGCAAGGGAGTGGAAGTGGCCGTGGGTGCACGCGAACCGCTGGCCATTCCGCTGCTGACCACTCCCGAAACGCACGGTCCGCAGGGCATCGGCCACGCAGTCCTGCCGGAACCCGCCGGCAAAGTCTCGGAGCAGAGCGCCGTCGACCTCTGGGTTAAGCACGCAAGGGCGCGGCCGGGGGAGCTCACCGCCCTCATCACCGCACCCCTGACCAACTTCGCGCTGGCCCTGCGGCAGGAACCCCGGTTGCCGGAACTGCTGGCCAAAGTAGTGATTATGGGAGGGAGCTTCTACCACCAGGGCAATACAACGCCCACCGCCGAGTGGAACACTCACGTGGACCCGCACGCGGCCAAGGAAGTGTATGCCGCGTTCCAGGGCAGGCCGCTGGAAAAGCTTCCCATCGTCTGTTCCCTGGACACCACGGAGCGGATGGAGCTCCATCCCGCGCATGTCCGCCAACTGGCTGAGGCCGCCGGGGCAAAGGTGCCCGAACTGGTGCGGCCGGAACAGCCGGAGGGCCAGCCCAGCACGTCGGACAACAACTTGATCCGGCACCTGTCCGATGCGCTGCGGTTCTATTTCGAGTTCCACCGCCACTACGACCAGGGTTACCTGGCCCATGTCCACGACTACTTTGCCGCAGGTGTTGCCGCCGGCACCCTGGACTTCGAGGCCCGTCCGGCAACCGTGGACGTGGAAACAGGCTCCCGCATGCTGATCGGTACCACGGTGGCGGACTTCCGCGGGCTCTGGGGTCAGCCGCCAAACGCGCGTGTGGTGTCCACCAACTATCCGGAAGCTGCGTTCCGGGAGCTGGTGTCCGCCGTCGGCGGCCTGGCCCGGCGCATGGGCTGAGCGCAAAACCTTCGCAAAGCCCCCGGACAGCCGCGGTAGGATAGTCGGCGGACCGGACAGGCGCAGCTGCCTGGCGGCAGCTGCCGAGGTGACATAGGCAGCGTTCCATTCCGGCCGCGGATTTCCGGGCCGGCCGTGCGTACCCGAAGGAACTCCATGTCATCGCCCTCCCTGACTCTGCCGTCTCCGGCACCTGCCGCCGCCCGCAAACGCCGGCTGCTGGAAATCCTCGGTGCCCTGGCCATCGCCGGCACCTACATCTACCTGGTCCTCAACCAGCCCGCCGACATCACGGGCGGTCCGGGAAGCGCCTCAGCCCTGATTGCCCTGTCCGGTTTCCTCGTGGGCGCCGTACTGCTCATCGTCGCTGTCCTGCCGGCCCTGCCGACGTCCACCGTGGTGCTGATCCCCGTAGCCCTGGTACTGAACATCGTGCTCGGCCAGTTCGTGGGCAGCACCCTGGTCCCGTTCTACCTTGATGCGATCGGAACGGTACTGATCGCGGTTCTGGCCGGCCCGGCGGCCGGCGCCGCAACCGGCGCGTTGAGCAGCATCGTCTGGTCCTTCTTCAACCCGACGGTACTGCCATTCGCCGCCGGCGCCGCGCTCATTGGCTGCCTTGCGGGCATGGCTGCGCGGCACGGACTCTTCCGCCGCTTTTACCTCGCGCCCGTAGCCGGATTCGCTACCGGAATCATCGGCGGCGTCGTGTCCGCCCCGGTGGCGGCTTTCGTCTTCGGAGGGACGTCCGGGGTGGCTACCGGAGCCATCGTCAGCGCGTTCCGCTCCATGGGGGACACCCTCCTGGCTGCCATCACCAAGCAGGCCCTGATCTCGGATCCCATGGACAAGGCAATCGTGTTCACGGTGGTGGCGGTGCTGGTCTATGCCCTGCCCCGCCGCGCGACGCTGCAGTTCCCGTTTGTCCGACGGCACCGCGTTCTGGCCAGCCGGGCTTCGGGACAGGACTCCTGATTCCCTGCCTATGCGACTGCATCCGCTGACGTCCCTCGTGGCTGCCGGAAGCACGGCGATCATAACGACGGCGGCAGCCAGCTGGTTGCTGTCCCTCGCCGTGATCGCGGCCGCAGTAGGCCTTTCGGCCTTGGCAGGCACGCTCCGGCGGCTCCTGCCTGCGGCAGCTGCCGTGCTGGTGCCACTGTGTTTGTCGCTGCTGGTCCTGCACGGCCTGTTTTTCCCGGAAGGGCAGATCATCCTCACCCAATGGGGCCCTGCGCGCGTCACCGCGGAAGGGCTTTCCTTTGCATTCGAGCGGGCAGCGCAGGTTTCTGCCGCCGTCCTGGCCCTGCTGGTCTTCTCCTTCAGTGTCAGCGTGCCCGACCTGGTGGCGGCGCTCTCCGCGAAAGGCGTGCAGGGCCGGTTTGCCTTTGTGCTGGCGTCAACCCTGACGCTGTTGCCGGCTATCACATCCAGGTTGGAACGTATCCGGCAGGCCCAGGAAGCGCGGGGGCTGGTGATCCGGCGCGGCCTGCTGCACCGGATGGCAGCTTTCCGGCTCCAGGCAGTTCCGCTGGTCACTGCCTTGGTGGAGGACGCCGCAACCCGCGGCGCTGCCCTGGAAGCCCGCGGCTTCGGCAGCACCGGCCCGCGCACCAGCTACCGGGACGTCCCGGATCCGGCTGTGGAGCGGTGGCTGCGGATTCTGCTGGTGATGGCCGCGGCGGCTGCCGTGGCGGCCCGGTTGTGGCTGGCGGGTGGCTAGGTGACGACCTCCCGTGTCCTCGCCGCCAGCATCACGAGCTTTACCTTCCACGAGGCTGACGCGCCGGTCCTTCACGGCATGGACGTCTCGTTTGCCCCCGGAACCCTTACCGCGATCCTCGGCGCGTCCGGAAGCGGCAAGTCGACGCTTGGCCGGCTCCTTGCGGGCTCGTTACTGCCAGGGGCAGGCGGAAAGCTGGCAGGACATCTCGAACTCGCGGGAACCCGCCTGCACTTCAGTGGAGCCGCAGAGGACCCCCGCATCGATCCTGCCCAGTGGGGCGCCCGCGTGGGATTCGTTCCGCAGGACGCCTCCACCGCACTGTCCACGGTGGGGGCTACGGTAGCCGAAGAACTGGCGTTCGGCTTGGAGAATGCCGGTATGAAGCGGGCCGCCATGCACGAAGCCGTAGAACGTAGCTCCGGCATGCTGGGACTCGCCGGGCTGCTGGAACGCCACCCGGGCACGCTTGCCGGAGGCCAGCTGCGGCGCCTGGCCATTGGCTGTTCCGTCATACTGGAGCCCGCGGTGCTGGTCCTGGACGAGCCCTTCGCCTCCCTTGACACAGCCGGAACGGTCGAGCTGGCACTGCTGCTGCGCAAGCTTGTGGCCGGCGGGACCGCCGTCGTCGTCCTTAGCCAGGCGATCGACGAGGTGCTGCGCGAGGCCGACGGGTGGATAGTCCTGGATGCGGGCACAGTCGCGGCCACCGGCACACCCACGGAACTGATGGCGGCACCGGAGCGTCTGCCGGCCGGCATTCGGCGGCCGGCAGGGGAGCGGAATTTCAGCGTGCCGGCGTCAAGCGCTGTCACTCACCATTTCGCAGCTGCCGACACCCCTGCCTTGGAGCTCCGCGGTGTGGACTTCGCGTACCAGGCCACAGCAGGCCGTGGCAGGAAGGCCCGGGTATCCGGCGGCAGTGCCGCCCGTCAGCAGAGCACCGTGCTGCAAGGCATCGACCTTGTGCTCCAGCCCGGTGAGATTGTTGCCGTGACCGGGCCGAACGGGGCGGGCAAATCAACGCTGCTGCGGCATCTCAACGGACTGCTGCAGCCGACGTCCGGTTCCGTCCATGTGAACGGGAAGGACATTGCCGGCGTGCCGGTTGGGGAGGTGGCTGCTGCCGTGGGACTGCTTTTCCAGAACCCGCGCGACCAGCTCTTCGAACGGACTGCTGGCCGTGAGGTCCGGTTCGGCCTGGACCGGCGGTTTGGTGCAGGCGAGGCGGCGGAAAGAAGCGCTGATGCTCTGGCCGCCGTAGGTCTATCCTGGGCCGCCCAGGACCACCCGGCCGAGCTGCCGGCCTCCGGGCAACGGCTGCTGGCGCTGGCCACGGTCCTCGCCCGCAGGCCGTCGGTCCTTGCCTTGGATGAGCCTACGGTTGCCCTGGACGGTCACGGCCTGGCTGTGCTGGATAAGGCGGTACGGTCCGCCGCAGCGGCGGGCGCCGCCGTCGTCCTGGTCACCCACGACGTGCCCTACGCCCACACGGTGGCGCACCGCCTGTTGACGCTCGACGGCGGGCGGCTGCTGGGAGGCTGACGTGGGCAAGGCAAGGGGCTCCGTCCGGAAATACCGGACGAAGCCCCTGCTGTGGACGGACTCCGGGGTGTGTCAGGCCAGTGTCAACTGGCGATGATGCGCGCTGGCGTCCCGGCAGGCCGGGATGCCACCCCCGGCGGTAGGAACCGTTTGCCGTTGACCCGCTCGGAGGCGCCCACCCGGTCAAGGTAGGGTGTGATGCCGCCCAAGAACATTGGCCAGCCGGCGCCGAGGATCATGCAGAGGTCGATGTCTTCAGGCCCTGCCACCACCTCTTCCTCCAGCATCAGTCCGATTTCCTCGGCGAGGGCATCCTGGGTGCGGCGCAGGACTTCGTCGGCGCTTGAGGGGCTGGTTCCGAAAGACATCATTGACAACGTGGACTGTGGAATCTTTTGTGCGCCGTCCGGACCGGGAGCCCACAGGCTCTTCACGCCGTTGTCAATCAATTTCTGCAGGTTGGCAGAAACGGTGAACCGCTCACCAAACGCGGCGTGCAGCGACTCCTGGACGTGTTGGGCCACCGGCAGCCCCACCATGGCGCCGAGGGTGAAAGGCGTCATCGGCAGTCCCATGGGTCGCAGGGCGTTGTCCGCCACCTCAGCGGGGGTTCCCTCATCAAAGGCTGCCGTGACTTCGCCCATCAGCCGCAGCAGGATCCGGTTGACGACGAACGCGGCTGCATCCTTGACCAGAACCCCGGTTTTTTTCAACGCCTTGGCGAGCTCAAAGGCCGTAGCCAGTACGGCTTCGTCGGTCTTCGGGGCGCGGACGATTTCCAGCAACGGCATGACGGCCACCGGGTTGAAGAAGTGGAAGCCCACCAGCCGTTCCGGGTGCCGGAGGTCCTCCGCCATGGCCGTGACGGACAGGGAGGACGTGTTGGTGGCCAGGATGCATTCCGGGGTAACAATCGCCTCCAGCTCGGCGAACACCTGCTTCTTGACGTTCAGCTCTTCAAATACGGCTTCGATCACGAAGTCGGCATCGGCGAAAACGTCCTTGGAAACGGAACCTGTCACCAGCGCCTTCGTGCGGTTGGCGGCGTCCTGGCTGATCCGTTTCTTGCCCAGGAGCTTGTCCACTTCGGCGTGGACGTAGCCCACCCCTTTGTCCACCCGGGCCTGGTCGATGTCTGTCATGACCACCGGCACCTTGAGCTGGCGGGCGAAGAGCAGTGCCAGCTGGCTGGCCATCTGGCCTGCACCGATGACGCCCACCTTGGTAACGGGCCGGGCCAGCTTGCGGTCAGGGGCGCCGGCGGGGCGCTTGGACCGCTTCTGGACCAGGTCCAAAAAGGCGTAAACGGTGGCGCGGAACTCGTCGGTCTGCATGAGTTCGGCGAGGGTTTCGCACTCCAGCGCCGCGGATTCGGCCTGGCTCATGGTCCGGTTGGCTTCGAGGATGTCCAGGACCTTGGCGGGAGCGGGTGCTGCGTTGGACGTCTTGGCTTCAACCAGTGCCCGCCCGGCAGCTACGGCGGCCGCCCAGCGGGCTGCGGTGTCCGGATCGGCGGGGTCGACGGCGTTGGGGCGTTCCGCCGCGACCTCGCCTGTGATGACTTTCGCGGCCCAGGCAAGGGACTGCTCCAGAAAATCCGCCGGCTCGAACATGGCGTCGGCGAGGCCGAGCGCGAAGGCCTCGGGGCCAGTGAGGGTCCTGTTGTTGCTCAGGGGGTTTTCGATCATGACCTTCACGGCGTTTTCCGGGCCGATGAGCCGCGGCACGATGTAGACGCCGCCCCAGCCGGGCACCAGGCCTATGAAGGCCTCCGGCAGCGCCAGTGCTCCCGCTCCCGTGGATACTGTGCGATAGGTGGACTGGAGGGCAATCTCCAGGCCG
Source organism: Arthrobacter sp. SPT-J7 (assembly GCF_059089965.1). Lineage (NCBI taxonomy): Bacteria > Bacillati > Actinomycetota > Actinomycetes > Micrococcales > Micrococcaceae > Arthrobacter > Arthrobacter sp. SPT-J7. The sequence goes on along the minus strand of NZ_JBNHFF010000022.1, from coordinate 13,270 downwards.
CCGCCGAGCGCTGCGCCGTTGATGAAGGCGAAGCTGGGTACGCCCAGGTTTGCCAGGGCGCTGTAGACCTCGTGGCCAAGCTGCGCCATCCACAATCCGTGCTCGCGTTTGTCCAGTGTCTTTACCGTTGAGAGATCGGCGCCGGCCACCAGGTAATAGGGCTTGCCCGTGACACCCACTCCCACGATGTCGCCCCGGCGTGCCCGTTCCCGGAGTTCCTCGAGCACCGAGCCCAATTCCACCAGCGTGTTTGGCCCCAGCGTGGTGGGCTTGGAATGATCCAGGCCATTGTCCAGGGTTATCAGGGCGAACGTGCCGGGGCCGGGCTTTCCGGCAGGACCAGGGAGTTCGATGTCCTGGACGTAGGAGTGCGTCACGGTTTCATGGGGGAAGAGGTCGGCAAGCTTGGTGAAATCTGCGGCGCTCATGCTGCTCCTTCGGAAACGGCTTCGGTTGTGGCGGATTCCGCTGGCCGGGCTCCGCCGTAGTCGGCGTGGCGCGGGTTCTCCCAGATCACGGTGGCTCCCATTCCCAGTCCCACGCACATGGTGGTGATCCCGTAACGGACGGAGGGGTCTTCCTCGAACTGCCGGGCCAACTGGTTCATAAGCCGCACCCCGGAGGAAGCGAGGGGATGGCCTACGGCGATGGCTCCGCCGTAGCGGTTGACCCTGGGATCGTCGTCGGCAATGCCGAAATGTTCCAGGAAGCTCAGCACCTGGACGGCAAAGGCTTCGTTGATTTCGAACAACCCGATGTCCCCGATGGAGAGCCCTGCATTTTTCAGGGCCTTCTCTGTGGCGGGAACAGGGCCGATGCCCATCACCTCGGGCTCAACCCCTGCGTAGGCGTAGCTGACCAGGCGCATCCGGACCGGCAGTCCCAACTCGACGGCGGCCTCGGCCGATGCCAGGATGGCGGCTGTGGCGCCGTCATTAAGGCCTGCAGCGTTTCCTGCCGTGACACGGCCGTGGGCGCGGAACGGGGTGCGGAGGCTGGCAAGGTCAGCCAGGGTGGTACCGGGCCGCGGCGGCTCGTCCACTGTGTTGAGGGTCCAGCCCTGGCCGGGCTTCAGGGTTGCTACCGGCACGAGGTCCGGCTGGATCCGGCCGTCGCGGCGGGCGTCTTCAAACTTCTTCTGCGACGCCACCGCGTAAGCATCCGTCCGTTCCTTGGTGATGGAGGGAAAACGGTCGTGCAGGTTCTCGGCGGTGTTGCCCATGTTCAGCGCTGCCGGATCGACAAGCCGCTCGGACATAAACCGCGGGTTGGGGTCCGCCCCCGAGCCCATGGGGTGGTTGCCCATGTGCTCGACGCCGCCGGCAATCACTACGTCATAGGCGCCAAAACCGATCCCACCAGCGGTGGAGGTGACGGCCGTCATGGCGCCGGCGCACATGCGGTCGATGGCAAACCCCGGAACAGTCCGGGGGAGTCCCGCGAGGAGGGCCGCCGTCCGTCCGAGGGTCAGGCCCTGATCCCCGCTTTGGGTGGTGGCCGCGATGGCCACTTCGTCGATCCGTGCCGGCGGCAGCGTAGGGTTCCGGCGCAGCAGCTCGCGGAGGCACTTCACTATCAGGTCATCGGCCCGAGTGCCGGCGTAAATGCCTTTTTCTCCCGCCCGGCCGAAGGGCGTGCGGAGGCCGTCGACAAAAACGACGTCCCGGACAGTGCGGTTGGACGCGCTGCTTCCGTTGTGGCTCACGTGTAACTCCTCATCGAGACGTAGGCGTCAGTGCGCGCCGCAGGGCGGCAGGCAGCTGAACGGCAGTGCTTCCGATGTTACTCGCGAGTAACTTGGCTCACAAGGGGGAGGATTGACTAGCGCACGGCGCTGCAGTCCTGATTCGGCGGCTACCGTCCGGCGGCGGCCACGTCCGGTTTGGGTTCCTTCGGCGGCAGCGGCTGCGGATTGAGGAAAGCGTGCGAGATCAGGGGCGCCGCAAGTTCCACCTGCCACGCGCGTGCGCCGAGGGCACGCAGTTCCGCCGCTACTGATTCTTCGCTGATCTCCGCAGGGGGCCGCCATGCCACCCGGCGCAGGTAGTCGGGGGTCAGCAGATTCTCCAGGGGAAGGTTCAGCCGGTCGGCTTTCTCCTGCAGCAGTGGCCGGGAGGTGGCCAGCCGTGCAGCAGCCTCAGGATCGCGGTCTGCCCAAACACGTGGCGGCGGCGGCGCGTTAGTGGCCAGGTGCAGCGGCGGAAGTTCCTCCAGGTCCCGGGCCGTTGCGATGCAGCGCAGCCAACGGGGAGCCTCGCGCTGCGCCGCCCGCCCGTGGAAGCCCTTGGTGCCCAGCAGTTGGGGAACCGTGGATGGCATGGCCTTGGCCGCGGCCACCAAAGCCGAGTCCGGAATGAGCCTTCCCGGTGCCACGTCCCGCTTCTGCGCCAGGGAATCGCGTTCCAGCCACAACTCACGGACTGCCGCCAGTTGCCGCCGGTCGCGGATCTGGTGAAGGCCGGACGTTTTCCGCCACGGGTCGACGCGCGGCGGAGCGAGTCCGGCATCCAGGATCGCGGCGAACTCCTGCTGCGCGTACTCCAGCTTGCCGTCGGCCTCCAGGAGTTCAATGAGTTCTTCGCGCAGCTCCGTCAGGACCTCAACGTCCAGTGCGGCGTACCGCAGCCAGGGCTCGGGAAGGGGCCGGGTGGACCAGTCAGCGGCCGAGTGTTCCTTCGCCAGCCCGAACCCCAGCAGCTGCTCGATAACGGCGGCAAGGCCCACCCTGGGCAGGCCTGCCAGGCGGGCTGCCAGTTCTGTGTCAAAGAGCTTGTCCGGCCACATGCCTAGTTCGGACAGGCAAGGCAGATCCTGGCTGGCCGCGTGCAGGATCCATTCGACGCCTCGGAGGGCGCCGTTGATGATGGCCAGGTTGTCGAAGGGTTCAGGGTCGATTAGCCATGTCCCGGCGCCCTCGCGGCGGATCTGGACGAGGAAGGCACGCTGCCCATAGCGGAAGCCGGAGGCACGCTCCGCGTCGACACCGGCCGGACCTGTCCCGGCGGCGATGGCAGCTGCGCACCGCTCCAGCCCGGCCTGCGTTTCGATGACCAGCGGAACGCCGTCGCGGGGCGAATCGAGCTCAATGATTTCGGGGATGGGACTGTCAAAGCCTTCCACCGTGATCTGGGGTGCGGTATCAGCAGCCGGAGCGCCGGCCGTGGTGTTTTCCGGAATATTAGGGGTCATGATGCCTTTAGTTTACCGGCCGGCCGGTAAAGGACCGCCTTCCGGGCCCCCCCGGGCCCCCCGCTGGTCAAGCGGCTAGTTCCGGCGCCGGTACGGGAGCGGTGTGACGCCCTCGGGGAGGGGCGGCAGGCCGGCGAAAGTGCACACCATGTCGGACCAGGCTTCGAGGTGGGCTGTCACGTCCGAGGTCGCCGGCGTCCAGGAGGCGCGCAGCTCGATGTCGATGGAGCCAGGCCGCTCCGCAAGTGTTCCGAAGCTTTCGGACAGGACCCTGGTGGCGGTGCCGCCGGCTGCCCTGTACGCGGCCTTGTGGTTCTCGAGCGCCTCCACCAGCCACGTCCAGGCCACCGTGCCCAGCATCTCGTCGTTGCCCATCTCCGGCTCCAGCTGCGCCCGGATATAGGTGACGATGCGGAACTCGCCGTCCCAGACTGCAGAGCCTTCGGGGTCGTGGAGCAGGATGAAGCGGCCCGTGGCCAACTCTGTTTCGTCGTCGTCCGTGGTCCCGGACGCGGCAGCCAGCGCCAGCGCGGCCGGGCCGTGCAGGGAAGTGGCGGCCGTGCCTGGTCCTGGTGCCAGGACCTCCGCGCCAAGCGCTACGGCGAAGGGCGCCAGCCGTGCAGGCGCAGGAATCTCCGCCAGGTGGAGTTCCCCGCGGCACTGGGCTTTCCTGAGGGTTCCCAAGGCGTGGAGAAATTCCGGGGGAACCTTGTCAAGTGCGTTCACCCTCGCAGGTTACGCAACCATGCTGGTGACGGCGGGAAGGCTCGCCGTCACCAGGCGCCGTCTAGCTGGACTGCCCGCTGCCGTCGGCGCGAAGCTCATGGCGGATTGCTGCCACAAAGGCATCAATGTCCTCCTCGGTGGTATCGAATGAACACATCCAACGGACTTCCCCGGCGGCCTCGTTCCAGTCGTAGAAGCGGAACGATTTCCGCAGCCGGTCCGCTACGCCTTCGGGCAGGATGGCAAAGACGCCGTTGGACTCCGTTTTCTGCGTCGGCTGCACTCCGTCAATGGTGTCGACGGCGGTGCGGAGCCTGGTGGCCATGGCGTTGGCGTGGGAGGCGGACCGCAGCCAGAGGTCACCTTCCAGCAGGGCGATGAACTGGGCCGACATAAAGCGCATCTTCGACGCCAGCTGCATGTTCATCTTCCGCAGGTACACGAGCCCATGGGCGGCCTCCGGGTTCAGCGCCACCACCACTTCACCGAACAGCAGGCCGTTCTTGGTGCCGCCAAAGGAAAGAATGTCCACGCCGGCGTCGCGGGTGAAGGCCCGCAGCGGGACCTGGAGGTGGGCTGCCGCATTGGCCAGTCGTGCGCCGTCCATGTGCAGCTTCATCCCCTTGGAATGTGCGTGGTCCGCGATGTCCCGCACCTCTTCCGGCGTGTAGCAGGTTCCGAGTTCCGTGGTCTGGGTGATGGAGACGGCCAACGGCTGGGCACGGTGCTCGTCGCCCCAACCCCAGGCCTCACGATCGATCAGTTCGGGCGTGAGCTTGCCGTCCGAAGTGGGAACATGCAGGAGCTTGATGCCGCCAATTCGTTCCGGCGCGCCGTTCTCGTCCATGTTGATGTGCGCAGTGGAGGCACACACCACGGCGCCCCAGCGGGGGAGCAGCGACTGCAGCGACAGAACGTTGGCGCCGGTTCCGTTGAAGACGGGGAAGCATTCGATGCCGGGCCCGAAGTGTTCCTCCATCAGTTCCTGCAGCCTGGCGGTGTAGTCGTCTTCCCCGTAGGAAACCTGGTGGCCGTCGTTGGCTGCGGCCAAGGCCGCGAGGACCTCCGGATGTACCCCGGAGTAGTTGTCCGAGGCGAATCCGCGGACGGTGGGATCGTGCAGCCGGGTTCCGGGGAAAGTTTCTGCTGTTATTGTCATGGCTTTGCTCACGCTTTCAGTCTAAATACAGTCGGGCGCCCTGGAAGCAGGGGCCGGACTCTCAGGGGGCCAGCACCAGCCGGCTGCCGTTCAGGCCGCTGGCCGGGGTGTCAAAAAGTCCGACGACGGCGCGGGCAAGGTCTTCGACGTCAGTTGCGCCGGAGAACTTCCGCTCCGGGTGGTTCCGGCGCATCTCATCGTCCACGAGGGCCTTGACCACCAGGACCACGGCGGCCGCGTCCCCGGCGCCGGTGTTCCTGGCAGTGTCGTTGGCGGCAGCGGCGTTGGCCCGGCGGAAGCCGTCAGCCACTGCCATGGTCCACGCTTCGGCTGCGGCCTTGGCCGCGACATAACTGGCAGTGGCTGCTGCAGGCTTGGCCACGGCAGTGGAGGACACCATTGCGAAGCGGCCGTAACGGGAAGCGGCGATATCGTCGAAGAAGATGCGGGACACGTTCCGGAGCGTGGTGACGGCGCCGCGTTCCAGGAAATCCCAGTCCTCGTCTGTTTGGTCGGCAATGCCTGTGGCGCCACGCCAGCCACCCACCAGATGGATGACGGCGTCAATCGTCCCGGCAGCGTCGGACACGTCCTTGCCCAGCCGCCGCACGTCCTCGAGCCGCGACAGGTCGCACACAATGCCCGTAACGCCGTCGCCCGCCTTTTCCGCCGCTGCTTCGATCCTTGCCTGGTCCGAACCCACTGTGAATACCTGATAACCTGCCGCGTGAAGCGCCCGGGCGACGGCGACGCCCGATGCTCCGCTGCCGCCGGTCACCAGGACGTTCAACGTCGGTGCCGGGGTGCCAGGCGTCCCGGTCCCAGCCTCCGCAGTGCCTGGTGCTTGGTTCCCCGACACTTCTGTCACAGCGCGGAAACTCCGGTGATGCCGGCCGTTGACTCAATGACGGGGCGCATCTTTTTCTCCAGTGCTTCGTAGAACATGGACAGCGGGAATTCGTCATCCAGCACCTGGTCCGTCAGGCCGCGCGGCGGACCAGCCAGGGCCAGCGCATCAGGGCCCTTCGCCCAGACGGAAGCCGGGTTGGGAGTAACGGTAACGGAGATCAACTTGTACGCCGCGATCCAGTGCGCCGTTTTCGGGCGGTCGATGGAGCGCCAGTACAGCTCGTCGATGCGGGCGCCGAGCGCTATGACGGCGTCGGCCACTTCGTCCCAGTCGATGGTGAGCCGTGTGTCGGTCCAGTGCAGGACGTGCTGCTGGTGCAGCCAGGCGAACAGGAGTTGGCCACCGAGTCCGTCGTAGTTTCGGACCCGGCTGCCGGTAATGGCAAAGCGGAAAATCCGGTCGAAGATGATGGCGTACTGCACCAGCGTGGCGTGGCGGCGGGCCTCCGGATCGGCGTCCTCGTCCTTCTCGATGCGGACAGATTCACGGAATGCCGTCAGGTCGCAGCGCAGCTCTTCGAGGGAGTACAGGAAGTAGGGCATCCGCTGCTTGATCATGAACGGATCGAACGGCAGGTCCCCCCGCATGTGAGTGCGGTCGTGGATGAGGTCCCACATCACAAAGGTGGCTTCCGTCAGGTCCTGGTCGGCAAGCAGTTCCGCGGCGCCTTCGGGAAGTTCCAGGCGGGTGGTTTCGGCGGCGGCCTTGAGTACGCGGCGGAATCGGGCAGCTTCGCGGTCAGCAAAGATGGCGCCCCAGGTGAAGGCGGGGGTTTCACTGACGGCAACGGTTTCGGGGAACAACACGGCGGAGTTGGTGTCGTAGCCTGCGGTGAAATCCAGGAAACGGACGGGGACGAACAGCTTGTTCGAGTATTCCCCTCCCTCCAGTCCGGCGATGAACTCGGGCCAGATTACCTCGATCAGGACTGCCTCGACCAGTCGGTTGCTGCTGCCGTTCTGGGTGTACATCGGAAAGACCACAAGGTGCTGGAGCCCGTCGCGGCGCTGTTCCTGCGGCTGGAAGGCCAGGAGCGAGGACAGGAAATCGGGGGCGTTGAAGCCGTTGGCTTCCCAGACGGAAAAGTCCGCGCAGACTGCGTCCAGGTAGGCGGCGTCATGAGGAAAGGCGGGGGCGAGGACGCGCAGGGCGTCCACGAGCTCGCTCACGTACTGCGAGGCTTCGCCGTGGGCACCGGCATCGGGGATGGAGCCGTCCTTCACCTGCAAAGACTGAAGGGAAGTGGCTGCGGCCTTAAGCCGAAGCCAGTCCTGGTTGTCAGCGGTTATTCCGGTGGGGGCGGTGATCAGGGTTTCGGTCATCGTCGGCTGCCTTTCTGGTTGCTTGATATCTACGGTGAGCGTAACAAGCAACCAGCAGGACTAATGTGAAAATGCCCCTAGCATTAGAAAGCCTTGCTCTCAGGGCCCTCTGCGCGGCTGGTAGGTCCAGCGTGGAGCAGTGTCAGGCTTCTGTATTCTGCCCCCTGACCTGCGGTTTTTCCTGCGGGACTAGTTTCAGGGAGACGGAGTTGATGCAGTAGCGCTGGTCAGTGGGTGTACCGTACCCCTCGCCGTAAAACACGTGCCCCAGGTGGGAATCGCAGGTGGCGCAGCGGACCTCCACGCGGTCCATGCCCAGCGTCCGGTCATGGATGTAGCGGACGGTGCCTTCAGCCAGCGGGGCCCAAAAGGAAGGCCAGCCGCAGTGGGAATCGAACTTTTCATTGCTGGTGAAGAGTTCGGCATTGCACGCCCTGCACTGGTAGACCCCGGCAGTATGGGTGTCCCAGTACTCACCGGTGTAGGGACGCTCGGTCCCGGCCTGCCGGAGCACGTGATATTCCTCCGGCGTGAGTTCCTCGCGCCACTCGGCGTCGCTCTTTTGGACGGTGGGTTCAGCTGCGGGGGACTCGGGCGCCGGATCTGCAGCCTTGTTGCCGAAGATGCCGTTTCCCAGGATGTTGTTACCGAAGATGCTCATAGTCTTGTCAACGATCAGGAGTCGCCAATAAATCCCGAACCTGCGTACAGGTGCAGGACGGGGAGGCCCAACTGGTCCTGTGCTTTATTGGCCCAGTCGGTGTGGAACGTATCTGCCACTGCATGCGGCCTGGTGATCACCACGGCCTGCGCGGCGCCGGTTTCCTTGACTTTGGCTACCAGGCCCTGCACCGCCCCGCCGTCCACTACCTCGCCCGTGACGCCTCCTCCCAGTCCCGCCAGCGCAGCCAGTGATACGGCCAGCGTTTCGGCCGCCTGCGCCCGCTCTATGGCGGGATCCGGAGCGTGGGACGTCAGTTCCCGGAATGCCTTGGCTATGTCCAGGAGGGACAGGTTTTCGAGGAAGTCCACCAGCAGGTGCCGTTCGGTGTTTGCCGGTACCAGCACTACGAGCCGGGTGTCTGCTCCGTCCACCAAGCGCTCGATGTTCAGGCGGTCGTCCGCCCCCAGGGGTTCTTCGGTCAGGATGACGATGGGATCACTCATGGCCTTAGCCTAGTCCCGCGCCTGGTGTGCTGCATTCCTTTGCCGGCGCAGGCAACCCCCGCCGGGCTGCCGGAAATACGGACTCCCGGTGCCGGGGCGGTAAGAATAGTTCCATGGCACTTTTCCAGCAGACCCGCCCTGCCCCCGCTCCAGTTACCCAGGATTCCGGGGCGGGCATGTCGCTGCGGACGAAGTGGGCCATCGGCGCAGCCATCGGCGGTGGTGCGCTGGCGGGGCTGCTGGCCACCGGATCGTCGGCGTTGGCCGTGTATTTCGCCCGCCGCGTTATCACGCCAGCCCGGCAGCGGGCGTCGGACCAGGAAGTGCTGGCCGTTATCCGCGTCGGCCAGAGGCAGCAGGTGATCCTGGCGGCTAATGAGGACACCACCGTGGACGGTGTGTACGGATTTTTTTTCGACGGCGGCAAGGGGCACGCACGCATCGGCCGCATCGTCTCGTACTCGCCGGCCGAACGTACGGTGCTGCGCGAAGTTGAAGCGGTCTACGCGGGAGACCTCACTGCCGCACGGTGGGGCTGGTGGAGCGGCGCCGTCTACCCGGACCCGGCTGCCGTCGGATTTCCGGCAGAGGACGTGGTGATCGAAGTGGACCGGGGGCAGGCACCCGCCTGGCTGGTCCGCGCCGGTGGCACTGCACGCACCTGGGCTGTGATGGTCCACGGACGCGGGGCCAGCCGGCAGGAGGCGCTGCGTGCCGTCGGGCCCGCGCTGGAGCTGGGACTCACCAGCCTTCTGGTGTCCTACCGCAATGACGGGCTTGCTCCATCCGCCAACGACGGGCGCTACGGCCTGGGCTCCACGGAATGGCGCGACATCGAGGCAGCGATTGAATACGCACTTGCCAGCGGGGCGGAGGAGATTGTCCTCTTCGGCTGGTCGATGGGTGGTGCCATCTGCCTGCAGACTGCCGACTTGTCCCGCTACCGCCACCTGATCCGGGCTATGGTTCTGGACGCGCCGGTCACCGATTGGGTTAATGTGCTCGCCCACCACGCGCAAATTCACAGAATCCCGTCACTCGTTGGCCGCTACGGGCAGCTCATGCTGGGGCACCCCCTGGGGCGTCGGCTCACGGGACTGTCCGCACCGGTGGACCTGAAGGTGATGGACTGGGTTTCGCGCGCCGTGGAACTGAGGACTCCCACGTTGGTCATTCACAGCGTAGACGACGAGTACGTGCCGTACGGGCCGTCCGCACTCCTGGCCGAACGGAATCCGGAAATGGTGACCTTTGAGGCTTTCAACCACGCGCGGCACACGAAGGAGTGGAACGTTGATCCTGCCCGGTGGGAGCGCGTGGTGAAGGCATGGCTGCGGCAGCAGCTTGCGCCCCGCCTGAACCCGGGTGGGATAAGGCAGGGGTCCGAACCGGCAAGTGCGGGGGATGCTGCAACGGCCGGGAATCCTGCAACCGCTGGGCAGCGGCCTCAGTAGCCGCCGGGACTGTCCGGAGGGGTGAAGGGGGCCGGGTAGGCACAACAGGGTTTTGAGCATGAGATTCGTCCATGTAAACAGCGGCTCCACGTGGGGCGGGGCTGGCTGATGGCTGGACCGGCCAAGGACGTGGAGTCGGCCGATCGGGTGTCCCTGGCTGCAAGTGACGTCACACGGCAGGATCTCGTGTCCTTGGAGGCATCACCGATGGGTGAGGGGTCCTCATGGGCGATAGAAAAGAGGGTGCTCTTGCCGTGGCTGATCGCACTTACAGATCAGCAGCAGGACGATTGACCGTGCCGTTTCACAAAGCGGACAGCGAGCTGATGGGTGCGGTGACGGCGTCGGTGAGGCGGATGAGGTCGGCAGGGGCGAGCTCAATGTCCAGGCCCCGTTTGCCTCCCGAAACCAGCAGCGTTTCCAGCGCCAGGGCGCTGTCATCAAGCACGGTAGGGGAGGGGAGCCGCTGGCCGAGCGGGGAGATGCCGCCCAGCACATAGCCGGTTCGACGCTGGGCTGCAGCGGGATCGGCCATGGCAGCCTTTTTGGCTCCCAGTGACGACGCAAAGGCCTTAAGGTCCAGTGTGCCGCTGACGGGTACGATTCCGACCGCCAGCCTGCCCTCCACTTCGACCATCAACGTTTTGAAAACCTTGGACGGATCCACGCCCAGTACCTCGGCAGCTTCTGCCCCATAGCTGGCAGCGGAGGGGTCGTGGGCGTAGGGATGCAACACAAAGGGAACTCCGGCTGCCGCCAGTACGGCGGTGGCCGGAGTTCCCTGTGATGCGTTTTTGCGTGCCATTGCTGCTTTGCGCGGCTAGGAGCGCAGCGCGGACGAAGCCGCAACCTTGCGCTTGATCCTTCCCAGCATTGCCGTCATTCCACGCATCCGCAACGGGGTGATGGCGCGGGTCAGGCCCAGCAGTTCAGGCATGTCATCAGGCACCGAAAGGATCTCTTCGGCGGACAGCCCGTCCAGGCCCTCATGCAGGACGCCGGCAAAACCGCGTGTAGTGGGAGCCTCTGCGGGAGCCTTGAAGTAGAGCCGAACGGTGCCGGACGTGCCTCCGCCTTGTTCCGTCTCGATGGTCAGGAACAGCGGCGACTGGCATTCCACCACCTGCTCGAGCAACTCGGGGTGGTCCTGGAGCCGCTCGGGAAGGTCCGGCAGTCCCTGGGAGAACTCGAGCAGCAGCTGCAGGCGCTCGGGCTCGGTCAGGGCCTGGAAGTCGTCCACAATGGCCGCCAGGGCGGTAGGCAGGGCTTGAGTAGTCATCATTCCAAGTCTACGCAGGTAGCGCTGGTCGTGCGTCGTCAGACCCCGACGGCTACGGCTGCGGGAAAGGATCCCCGCTCCGCGCCTCTAACGATGGGCACCCGGACAGCATTGCCCCACTCGGTCCATGAACCGTCATAGTTGCGGACAGAGTCAAAGCCCAGGAGGTACTTGAGGGCGAACCAGGTATGGCTGGAACGCTCGCCGATACGGCAATAGGCCACGACGTCATCGCCTTCGGTCAGGCCCGCCTCGCCCAGGTAAAGGGCTTCGAGTTCTTCGCGGCTGCGGTAGGTTCCATCGGGAGCGGCTGCTCGCGCCCACGGAATGGAAGCAGCAGTGGGAATGTGGCCGCCACGCAGGGCACCTTCCTCGGGATACGCCGGCATGTGGGTGCGCTGGCCGGTGTATTCCTCGGGGGAGCGGACATCGATGAGCGGCTTGCCCAGGTGGGCCAGCACATCTTCCTTGAAAGCACGGATCGGCGCGTCGTCGCGCTCAACAACCGGGTACTCGCCCCGGGCCGGAGCCGGCTTCTCGGTGGTCAGCTCCCTGCCTTCGGCAATCCACTTGTCCCGGCCGCCGTCAAGCAGCCGCACGTCCTGGTGGCCGAAGAGGGTGAAGACCCAGAGTGCGTAGGCAGCCCACCAGTTGGACTTGTCGCCGTAGATGACCACGGTGCTGTCGCGGGAGATGCCCTTCGATGCCGCCAGTTCGGCGAACGCGGCGCCGTCGACGTAGTCGCGGGTCACTTCGTCGTTGAGGTCGGTGTGCCAGTCGATCTTCACGGCGCCGGGGATATGGCCCGTTTCGTACAGGAGCACGTCTTCGTCAGACTCCACCACGATCAACTGGCCGCTGGCCACGGCTCCGTTTTCGATGGCCGTAGCAAGCCACTCGGTGGAAACCATGCGCTCGGGGTGGGCGTAGGCTGCGAACTTCTCGTTTTGTTCAACTGGGTAGGACATATCTTTGCCTTTCATCGAGAACACGGGTTATCCGCGGGACCGGCATGGGGACCTCCTCCCACCCTAGCCACCGCCCACAGCGATGTCCGTTTTCCGTTAACAGGAGGAAATGTTCCCTTCGTCACGCTGGCCAACCGGTGGCCCTGCGCCACCCGATGCGGGGGTTGGTTGCCGGTATCCTTTCTGGGGACGAACCACCAGCAGAACGGACCACCTTGGTACAGATCGAACAGCTTGCCGCCCGAACTCCGTCGGTATCGGTGGATGAGCTCCTGAAGGGTTTCTTTCCCTCGCCACGCTTCGGCCAGGTCTCCTTTACGAGTTACCGCCCGGATCCCAAGCAGCCCAGCCAGTCCCATGCCGTGCGGGCCCTTGAAGGATTTGCCGGTGGCGTCGGGGCCGGTGACGGAGCGGGACTGTTTAAGAAACTGTTCGCCAAGAAGGACACGTCCCGCGCAGGGATCTACCTGGACGGCGGGTTCGGCGTCGGGAAAACGCACCTGCTGGCCTCCCTGTGGCACGCATCGCCCGGGCCCAAGGCCTTCGGCACGTTTGTGGAGTACACCAACCTGGTAGGCGCCCTGTCCTTCCGCAAGACGGTGGACGCGCTGAGCGGCTACAAGCTCGTCTGCATTGACGAGTTTGAGCTCGATGATCCCGGCGACACCGTGCTGATGTCGCGGCTGATGCGTGAACTGGCCGATGCCGGCGTGAAGCTGGCGGCCACCTCCAACACCCTGCCCGGTTCGCTGGGCGACGGCAGGTTCGCCGCGGTGGATTTCCAACGCGAGATCCAGGTCCTCGCCGACCAGTTCGACGTTATCCGTATCGATGGGGAGGACTTCCGCCACCGCGGACTGCCGGCGGCCCCGGCGCCCCTCAAGAACAGCGAACTGTCGGCGCACATGAAAGCTGAGTTCGACGGCAAGACCGTGGCACAGGATGAGTTCAGCACCCTCATCGCACACCTTGCCGGCGTGCACCCCAGCCGCTACCGGCAGTTGATCGATGGCATCGACGGCGTGGTCTGGCGCAACGTGGCAACCATTACCGAGCAGGCCGTGGCACTTCGGTTCGTAGTGCTGGCTGACCGGCT
>NZ_JBNHFF010000021.1:0-32738 GCF_059089965.1 Arthrobacter sp. SPT-J7 | reverse complement strand
GGGAAGCCGTCCCCGCCGGTGTCGAAGTAGTTGATCCGGACTCCGGGTCCAACGTGAAGGGCGAACTGCTGTCCGACGCCGGTGATTGCTGTCATGCGTACAACCTAGCTGGTAGGAGCCCGCAGGCGTGACCGGCCTCAATACCTTCCGAAAGGCCCCGGTGCCTAAGCCGGGCGGTTGATGGTCCGCCCCAGGATGGACTGTGTCAGTGCATCAATGACCTCGGAGTTGGCCAGGGGGTTGCGGATCAAGGTGAAATCCACGTCACCGACTGCCGGAAGGTCAAAACGGCGCGTGATGATCTTCAGGTCCTCGGGCACCAGCGAGGACGGCATGACGGCAACGCCGATGCCGGCTCGAACTGCGGCAAGGACGCCGCTGATCTGGCGCGTGGTGCAGGTGATGCGCCAAGTCCTGCCGTGCGATTCCAAGGCATCGATGGCGAGCTTGCGGCTCAGGCTGGGTGCGGGGTAGGCGATCAGCGGCACGGGAGCCCCGGGTTCCAGCACGGTCTGTTCCTGGCCAACCCAGGAGAACGAGTCATGCTGCACCACCGTGCCGTCCTTGGCCCCGGCGACCCATTTCACGAACACGAGGTCTAGCTGGCCCGCGTTGAGCTTCCGGTACAGCTGGTCACTTTGGCCAACGGTCAGTTCCAGGTTGATCTGCGGATAGATCTGCCGGAATTCCCGGAGAATCCGGGGAAGCCCGGTAATCGCAAGGTCATCAGCGGTACCGAACCGGAGTCTTCCACGCATGGCGGAGCCGGAGAAGTACCGCGCAGCGGCGTCGTGGGCGGAAAGGATATTCCGTGCGAATCCCGCCATGGCATCACCGTTGTCCGTCAACCGGACATCCCGGGTATCCCTCGTGATCAGCACCCGCCTGGCAGCTGTTTCAAGCTTGCGGACGTGCTGGCTGACCGTGGGTTGGGCAAGGCCCAGCCGATCAGCAGCCTTGGTGAAACTCAGGGTTTCGGCAACCGCCAGGAAGGAGCGCAACTGCGCTGGTTCAAACACGAGGACTCCTGTGGGGCAGAAAGCGGATATCGCCTGCATTGCAGTTCGCAATACGAGTTATAGGGACAATACGTCTCCATAATCGTGTGCACCCAGCCTAGCGTTAACGCATCCCGGACCGACTGCAATTTGAGGACACTCCTGTGGCACCCCCACCGCCTTTATCGGCAACTGTCACCCAGCCCGTCACCGACTCCGCACGTTCGGCACCGCCGGACCACCAGACGCAACCGCTCGCCGTCGTCCCTGAACGGCTGCCATGGAAGCACACTTTCATCTCGCTGAAGGTCCCGAACTTCCGAATCTTCGCAATCGGCCACTTTATCGCCGTCATCGCCATCTGGATGCAGCGCATTGCCCAGGACTGGATGGTCCTGCAACTTTCCGGATCCGTGACTGCCGTGGGGATCACAGTTGCACTGCAGTTCCTGCCTTCCCTTCTGCTGGGCCCGTGGGGTGGCATGGTGGCGGACAGGTTCGCCAAACGGAAGATCCTGGTTCTATGCCAGAGCATGGCCGCGGTTCTGGCCGCCGCGCTCGCGATTCTTGCACTGACAGGGGCCGTTGAGGTCTGGCACGTCTATGTCATCGCCTTGGTCCTCGGGCTGGTCACCGTGCTGGATCAGCCGGCCCGGCAAGTGTTCGTCAACGAACTGGTGGGCCCGAAGTACCTGCGCAACGCCATCAGCGTCAATTCCACCACCTACCAGTTGGGGGGCCTGATTGGCCCTGCCCTGGCCGGATGGCTGCTCACAGCGGTGGGGGCAGGATGGGCGTTCGCCGGCAACGCCTTCGCCTGCTGCTCCACCGTGGCCATGCTCCTGATCCTGCGGAAGGACCAGTTGTTCGTCAGCGCCCCCACGCCCAAGAGCAAGGGCATGCTGCGGGAAGGGCTCAGCTACGCTCTCAGTAAGCCCACCATCTATTGGCCGTGGCTCATGGCTGGCTTCATTGCGGTTTTTGCCATGAGCCTGCCCGTGGTGCTGGCCGCCTTCGCCGACAACGTTTTCAACGTCGGGGCAGGAGGCTACGGACTGCTGAACGCCCTCGTTGCCCTCGGGGCCATTGCCGGCGCGGTCGCCTCTACCCGGCGCAGGCAGTTGCGGCTGCGCTCCGTGGTGTTCTGTGCCGGCATGTACGGAGTCATGCTCTGCCTTGCCGCCGCTGCGCCATCCATGGTGATGTTCGGAGCGGTGATGGTGCTGTCCGGATTCTGGTGCCTGATGTTCCTGACGGGCTCCAACCAGCTGGTCCAGGTCAGTTCAAACATGAGTATCCGGGGCCGGGTGGTAAGCCTGTACATCATGGTGCTCGTCGGCGGCCAGGCCATCGGCGGGCCGATGCTGGGCTGGCTCGCCGAGCACGCCAGCCCGCACATGGCGCTGCTGGTGGCCGGGGGAGTCCCGGCCCTCGCAGCACTCACCGTCGCCGTCATACTGGCTCGAAAAGGCTCGCTGCTGCTGCGGGTCAGCCTCAAGGACCGCCGCCACCCCGTGAGTATCGTCAGCAAGGCGACGGCGGCCTGAAGCGTGGCTACAGGGGCAAGTGCGGGTACACGCCTTCCCGTTTCTGGAACTCGAGGACATCCTTGTTGCGGATTACGCCGTCGCGGATGACGATGGCCCGTGTGATGGTGTCGTTCCCGGCCCACGCCTCCGGGCCATCGATGACCGTTTCCAGGAACGGAAGCAGGGCCTGGCTGATCTCCCAGGTGGAGGAGTTCCAGAGGTAGGACGGGCTGTGGTCCACCGCGTAGTAGTTGATGTGGTCACCGACGCTGAACATCGGATCTGCGAACGTGGTGGACCTTGCCCAGCTGAAGCCCATACCCTCGTCGCAGGAGACATCTACGATCAGGCTTCCCGGCTTGAAGGCGGCAAGATCATCCGTCCGCAGATAGGTCAGCGGATTATTGGGGTCCTGCAGGGTGCAGTTGACCACGATGTCGCTTTCGGCCAGGAACGGCGCCAGCGGCACCCGCCCCCGCTCGGTGATGACCTGGCTCAGGAAGGGCGCTTCGCCGTCGTGATCAAACTGGACGATATTGACCGAATGAATGGGAGCGCCGACGGCGGCGACACCGCGGTTGGTCAGTACCTGGACGTCGTGCACACCATGCGCATTCAGCGCCGTCACCGCGCCGCGGGCTGTGGCGCCGAAGCCGATCACCACCGCGCTGAGGCGCCGTCCGTAATCGCCGGTGGAACCGGTCAGCGCGAGAGCGTGCAGGACGGAGCAATACCCGGCGAGCTCGTTGTTTTTATGGAAGACGTGCAGGCCGAAGCCGCCATCGCTGGCCCAGTGGTTCATCGCCTCGAAGGCGATCAGCGTCAGCTTCTTGTCGATAGCCAGTTGGGTGATGGCACGGTCCTGGACGCAGTGCGGCCAGCCCCACAGGATCTGGCCGTCCCGCAGCTCGGCCAGATCCTCAGGTTGCGGCTTTGGCAGGAGAACGACGTCGGCCTCCGCCAGCAGTTCAGCCCGGCCCGCCATCCTGCCCACAAGGGTGGACAGATGCGAGTCCGGGACTCCGAAGCGCTCGCCGTAGCCTTGCTCGAGGATGATGTGCCGGCGGATATCGGGCGCGACGCGCTCAAAATGCAGGGGATGGATGGGGAGCCGGCGTTCGGCCGGCTTCCGCGTAGACGCCAGGACGCCCAGGGTCAGTTTGTTCTCGAGGCCGGTCACTTCTTCTTAGCGGCCTTGCTGGACGTTACGTCCAGGGAGCTGGCCGGCGCGGAAGCGGCCCTCTTATCCGCGCGCTTTTCCTTAATGGATCTGCCGGACTTCTTGGATGCTGCTTGACGCGGGGACTTGTCAGCCATGGTTGCTCCTGTAGCGGAACCGAGGAGGTTCCTGACCTCTGACCATACACGCCGGTACCTAACGGCCCAGGGTGTTGTGCGGCGTCCCGCTGCTGCATTCGTGGAGCGGCTGACGGGAATCGAACCCGCGTATCAAGCTTGGGAAGCTAGCGCTCTACCATTGAGCTACAGCCGCATGGCCCCGTTTCAGGGGCAGAACATAGCTTAGCGCAGATGTGGCAGTGGACTGCCCAAGCGGAGGGCGGGCCGCCCGTGTCCGGTCACGGGGGCGTCATCCAGTAACTGTTCAATAACGTCCCGGGCGCTGGCTGGGTGGCGGCGGGGGAGCGCGGGCTAACCTGATCCGGGTAGCTGCAGAGCCGGGGGGTGCAGCTGCCGCGGCAGGTAGACGTCAACCATGAAAGATCCCGATGGCATTCGCAGAGCATGAGGTCCTCATCCGCCGCGACGCCATGGCTGTGTACCTGTACCTGCTCGACGCAACCAACCTGCCGTTCTGGCGGGACGGCGTCCGCAGCGTCAAGCTGCTGCGTGGTCCCGCCGGAACCAGGGGCGCCGTGTACCGGCAGATGGTGTCAGGGCGGTCCGGCCTGAGCATTCCGGCCGACCTGGAAATCACCCAGGCCAGGCCAGGGGCTGAAATCAGGTTTGACGTCATTTCTGGCCCTGCGTGCCGGTCGGGCGGCTACTACCTGAGCACGGAAACGTCGGGCACGCGCGTCCGGTTCGCGGTAGAAGCCGAGCAAGAGGGGACCTATGGCTTCCTGAGCCGGATGACTTTCCTGAACCGGCTCGGCTTCCTAAACACGATGATGCAGCGGAGCCTCAGCTCGGAGGTAGGCCAGCTGGAGCGCCTCAAGGATGTCTTGGAGCTCCAACCGGCCATATAGCCTCTTACTGCGCCAGCCGCTGCCCCGCCCATGGGCCGGTAATGTTCGACGGCGACGCAAGGCTTCCGGACGTCAGGTCCCAGTACTGCACCACGTCCGAAGCGCGGCGCAGCGCCACCCCCGTGGAGTTGAGCCCGGTCACGTCCCGCAGCGGCCGAATGCCCGTGACATCGCCCCAGCCGGTGGCGACGGTAGGCCTCGTCTCCGCGCGCAGGGCGGTGGTGCCCCAGCCGCGGTGCAGCTGCACTGATCCGTTTGACCGGAGCGCCAGGATGTCCTGGAACCCGTCCGCATCGTAATCCACCATGGACAGCTTCCGGGCGGCGCCGATGTTGCCGATCAATCCGCGCTCGGAAAGATCGCCCAAGCCCTTATTGGGATACAGGAAAAGGTTTCCGGCTCCGTCCAGGGCTACAAGCTGGGGGAACCTGTTGTTGGCGCACCAGCCACCCACTGAAAGGGTGAGGGTCTCCCAGCCGCCGCTGCCGAGCGTGACCGGTGCCTGGAATCCGCCGGCGGCAATGCCACGGTGCAGGGTGAGCGTGCCACTGGTCCATTGGGTCAGGAGGTCGTACGCGCCGTCGCGGTCCCAGTCCGTAGTGAACACGTCCTTGGCCCCTGCGAAGCCTGACCCTATGGACCTGGCCGCTGCATAGGTGCGCGCTCCCGTGGCCGCCCGGGCGAGGAGCTGGCCCGCCGGGTCAACTGTCACGAGGTCGGCCGGCCCCTTGATCGCTGCGGCAGAGAGGTCCACGGTGGGCGGCATATGCCGGACGGTAGCGTTACACATGCTTGGCGCCGGCGGGGGGAACGGATTTACGGATCCCGCGCCGCCGGGGGAATTGAGGGTGCCGGCTGGAAGGGTGGTGTAGCCAAAGAAGTTCACCACGCCCCAGATCTTGTACGTACGGTCCGTGTAAGAGATTCCGGCACCCATGACATTGAACCGCGGATCGATCAACATTGCGTTGTGGCCGGGGGAGCCCTTCCACCACTCCACCAGTTGCGCGGCGTCACGGTCCGTGCGGATGGCAATGACCTCACCGGCGCCGTTGTTGGGATTCATGGCACGGGGGTCAGTCCAGAAACTGGCGCGGTGCTCGATGATTTCACGGGAGGCAATGCTGTCCGACCACTCCTGCGCCAGCCCTGCCACGGTGGGGTGGTACTTCACCGGGTTCAGGCCCTTGGACGCCCGGTATTCATTGATCCTGTTGAACACCGTGAGGACCGCCGCCGCATTGCTGTCCTGGATCAGTGCCTCCGTCGAGGGCAAGGCAGCAGCGGACTCGGGGGCGGCCAGGCGCTGGGTCGAAGGTGAGGACAGATCTTCGTCCGGAGCCCACAGCGGCGGGATCGAGGGGACTTCCGGGGCTGGTTCTTCGGCTGCAGGGGTGGCCGGAACGGGTGCGGTGAGGGTTTGCGTGGCAGGTGCTCCAGTGGCTGGCTCCTGTGCTGCCGGCACCGTGGTCCCAGCCGGTGATGCCGGGCGGATATCCGGTTCCACGGCGGGGGTGAGCCCGGACGCAGCTGAGCCGTCGGCTGAGGAAGGACCGCCGTCGTTGTTCACGCTGGCCGGGCCCAGGGTGACGCTGCGGGGCCCCGCCGAGCTCGCAGCCTGGCCCTGCGGAAGTGGCATGGGCACGGTGCCCGCAGACGAGGAAACCAACGCCAACGCGCAGAGCACGCCAATAAAAGAGGGCGCGACCAATCTATTCACAACATCCCCAGCTCTGTTGGGCCATCCGGGAGACCATCCGGCGCCTGAATCACTAAGGCAACACTAGCCCCACGAGATGACAGGAACAACGAAAGAATGCGGCTGTGGATAACCGATACGGTAATTTGGGACGGTGCTGATCTCTGACCGCGATATTCGCGCTGAAATAGACTCCCAGCGGATCGTGCTGGAACCGTACGAGCCGGCGATGGTGCAGCCGTCGTCGGTGGATGTCCGGATCGACAAGTTCTTCCGCCTGTTCGACAACCACAAGTACGCGCACATCGATCCGGCCGAAGAACAGCCGGAGCTTACGCGCCTCGTGGAAGTGGAGCAGAACGAACCCTTCATCCTCCACCCGGGCGAGTTCGTCCTTGGCTCCACTTATGAGACGGTGACGCTCCCTGATGACATCGCTGCCCGGCTGGAAGGCAAGTCTTCCCTGGGAAGGCTTGGGCTGCTGACCCACTCCACTGCAGGGTTCATCGATCCGGGCTTCTCAGGCCACGTCACCCTGGAACTCTCGAACATGGCCACGCTGCCCATCAAACTGTGGCCAGGCATGAAGATTGGCCAGCTGTGCTTCTTCAGGCTGACCTCCGCGGCCGCCTACCCGTACGGGCAGGGCGACTACGGCAACCGCTACCAGGGCCAGCGCGGGCCTACGGCCAGCCGCAGCCACCTGAACTTCCACCGGACCGCTATCTAGGCTTTCGCAGCAACCGCTGACTAGGCTTTGGCAACAACGCCCGCGGGCGGCAGCACGGTCTTGACCAGCGGTTCCACATAGCGGGCCGCCAGCGGACCGACAACTGCCATGATCAGCACATAGGCAGTGGCGAGAGCGGCAAGTTCGTCTGGAACCGCCCCGGAGGCAAGGGCCAGCCCGGCGATGACAATCGAGAACTCGCCGCGTGCTATCAGTGTGGCTCCAGCACGAAACCGGCCGGGACGGGCGATGCCCACTCGCTTGGCGGCCCAGATCCCGGTTGCCATCTTGGTGACTGCGGTGATGAGGGCGAGCACGAGAGCCCAGCCGAGCACTGGTGGAATCGACGTGGGGTCGGTGTTTAGCCCGAACGCCACAAAGAAGATGGCTGCAAACAGGTCCCGCAACGGTTCCAGGATGCGGGTGGCGTTGTGGGCGGTGGCGCCGGAGATCGCGATCCCGAGCATGAAGGCCCCCACTGCCGCGGACACCTGCATGGCGGAGGCCAAACCGGCCACCAGCAGCGCGGCGCCAAGGACATTCAGCAGGAATACCTCGGAATTCTCACTGTGCACGGCCTTCGAGACCCGGTGTCCGTGGCGCAGCGCAATCATCAGGACGAGGCTCACCACAGCCAGTGCCACGCCGACGGTGGTCAGCCCGCCCAGGAAGCTCACCCCGGCCAGCATCGCCGTAAGGATGGGCAGGTAGACAGCCATTGCCAGGTCCTCAAAGACCAGGATGGACAGCACCACGGGAGTTTCACGGTTGCCCAGCCGGCCCAGGTCTGTGATGACCTTCGCCGCGATGCCGGACGACGAGATGTAGGTAACGCCGCCCATCACCATGGCGCCCACCCCGCCCCAGCCCAGCAGCAGGGCAAGGCCGGCTCCGGGCAGGAAGTTCAGGACGAGGTCGAGCACGCCCGCCTGCCAGGAGCGGCGTAGCCCAGTGAAAAGCTCGGCGGCCGAATATTCCAGTCCGAGCATAAGCAGCAACAGGATAACGCCGATTTCCCCTGCCAGGTGCGAGAACTCCTTGATGCCGTCCAGCTCAACGATGCCGCCTGCACCGAAAGCGAGCCCGCCCAGAAGGTAGAGCGGTATGGGTGACATTCCGATCCGTCCGGCCAGCCTGGCCAACAGGCCGAGGCAGAACACAACGGCCCCCAGTTCGATGAGGGTCAGGGCCAACGGGTCCACAGCGTTTATCCGTGGCGCAGGATATCGGCCGCCGTGTCGAGGCCTTCCTGGGTGCCAACCGCGATCAGCAGGTCACCGGTGTGAAGGACGACGTCGGGTCCCGGCGAGGGGAGCACCTCGCCTTCGCGCATGATGGCCACAATCGAAACGCCGCAGCGGGTGCGGATGCAGGCTTTTCCCATGGGCTGGTTCTGGAACGGGGAGTCGGGTGCGATCGAGAATTGGCGGGTAACGATGCCGGGCACGTCTTTGTGTTCTTCCGACAGCTTCATGGCCAGGTGCTGCCCGCCCAGGAGGTTCCCCAGGGTTGCGGCTTCGTCCCCCGTGAGGGGAATCGAGGCCTGGCAGGTATCGGGATCGTCCCAGGTGGAAACGATGAGTTCCGTCTGGCCCTCCCGCAGCTCCACGACGCCGATACGGCGGCCGGAGGCTGTCATAAAATCCTTCCGCCGGCCGAGGCCCGGAAGATCCGTCTCATCCACGTTCATGAACCAAGCCTAGTCTGCCGCGACCCGCTTGGCGCTGGCCCTGAAGATTCCCGCAGGACCAGCCGCATCGGGGTTGGGCCGGGTTCCGGGGGAGCCGGGGCTCCGGGGGTAAGCGCAGCGAGCAGCTGGTGCATGGTGTTGCTTCCCTGGGCCTCCAGGTCCATCTGAACGGTGGTCAGTGAGGGCACCAGGAATGCGGACTCGGGGTGGTCATCCCACCCCACCACGCTGACATCGGAAGGCACGTTGAAGCCAAGGTCGTGGAGGGCGCGCAGCGCACCGATGGCGAGTTGATCGTTGGCGGCGAAGATGGCGGTGATGGAGGAGTCTGCCATCAGGCTCCTGGCTGCCCTGTAGCCGGAAGCGGAGCTCCATTCACCACCTGCGACACCGCCGTCCTCCAGGCCTGCGTCGCTCACTGCTTGACGGTAGACGGCCAAGCGGTTGCGCGCGGCAGGCCACTCCTGCGGGCCCGCGATGTGGGCAATCCGCCGGTGCCCCAGGCCGGCGAGGTGGGCCACGATGGCCTGCGCTGCGGAGCCGTCGGAGATTCTGCCTTGGCCGCGCATTTTGTCGTCGTACTCTCCGGCGACTACCACGGGGATGCGTTCCTGCGCCTGCAGGAGGTCGCTGCTCGAAATCGGCACGAAGGACAGGGCCCCGGCGAACGGGCCGCCATCGAGGATACCCCGCAGCCTGGCTGTCCGTTCCGGCCCCGTTCCTTCAAGGGCCACGACGTCGAGCTGGTAGCCGGCCGCATGGGCGGTGTCGGCTGCCCCGTTGAGCATCCGGGACGGAAAGTACGGCGAGGTACCGGGCACCAGGGCGATGAGCCGGTACGTGGCCTTGGTCCGCAGCGAACGGGCGGTCAGGTTGGGCGAGTATTTCAGTTCCGCCATGGCCCGCTCCACCTTCTCGGAGGTGGCCGCCCTCAGCTTCGAACGGTCCGCCATATACCGGGAGACCGTCTGGTGCGAGACGCCGGCGAGCCGTGCCACCTCATAGATGGTGGCGGCGCGGGCGGGTTGCCGGGACTCAGCGGGGGTTTGGGTCACAGCCTGGCATCTTCCCACGTGGTCAGCCGGCCGCACA
Organism: Arthrobacter sp. SPT-J7; assembly: GCF_059089965.1. NCBI lineage: Bacteria > Bacillati > Actinomycetota > Actinomycetes > Micrococcales > Micrococcaceae > Arthrobacter > Arthrobacter sp. SPT-J7. Next base: position 22,793 of record NZ_JBNHFF010000021.1, on the reverse strand, counting down.
TGCCGAAGCCTTCACCAGGCCGCTGCCGGGCCCGGATTACTGCCGCTCCCGCCATCGATGCTGCCGAGCCGTCCTCCAGCTCCAGCAACGCCTGCTCTGTTGCCGCCACCTGGCTGCGGACGTTCGCAGCCCAGATTTCCTTCCAATGCTCCACTTTGGGCCGGACCAGAGCCGCGGCGAGGCGATGGAATTCAGCCAGCACCTCCGGCCCGTCATGAAGGACGGATTTACGCAATTCGGCATATCCTTCCAGCGCCAGGTCCCGCCGCCGGCGGGCGGCGGAGGTAAGCACGGACGGGTCCGTGTCGGAGGGGAGGGCAGCGTGCTGCGCATAAAGGTCCGGGTCCTGCAGGATGTGCCGCGGGAAGGTCAGCACGGAATCCCCCGCCTCCGGCAAGCCTGCGTTGGACATAATGACGTTGAGCGTCAGCCCCGAGGTATTGACCAGACGGTGCACCGTTCCGGGGCTGAACCAGAGCAAGGACCCTGCGGCAAGCTCATCCTCGGCGAGGCCGTCACTCGAGATGGTGTGGACCAGGCCGGTCCCGCTAGTCACCAGGTAGGCCTCAGAGGACACCGTATGCAGGTGCGGTGATCCGCCGCACAGCCCGTCGCTCGCCTCCCAGTCGTAGACCCGCAGCCCGCTCACCGCAGTACCGCCAGGGAAGCCGGGCGCCGCTGCGGATGATTTCATTGTTCCGTCCCCTGGCCTGTCCGGGACTGGGTGGCACCTGTCAGGACCTCTCGGGCGGCGGCGGCAAGTGCTTCAGCACGGCCTGCATCCGACTCGCCGTCAGCTATGACCACCCCGTACCGGTACCGCAAGGTGGAGCCGGCAGGGAACAGGACTTCCTGGCTGAAGAACGGTGCCGGGCCCATGCAGGCGAAGGGCTCGGACCGGGCAAACCACTCCGGCTGCGGGTGCTCACTTTGGGGGTCGTCAACCATAACAACCGTGGAAAAGCGGCACGTTTCATCGTGCTGGCCCACGAACGAAAGCCACGGTGCACGCTGTCCGCGCAGCTCTTCGCCCGTAGTCCCGCCGGGTCCGATGATCGCTCCGCCGGCGAAGGACCGGGGACCGCGCCAGAACAGCCCGCCGTAACCGGCGTTTTCACGTCCCTCTGTGGTGGGCGATCCGATGTGGATGTCCTCGCCGGAGACGTTTGTCATGGCTGAGTCGAAGACCAAGGTGTAGTTGTCGTCGTTACCCGGAACTACCTGGAAGGATCGCTCCTCTTCAACCACGAGCGACCCCGCCTGGGTGATCCACTGCAGGGTGTGGGCGAAACTGAACCTGCCGCCGTCGTCCGCTGCCTCGCGGAGCTCGGCGTGGCGCATGGCGCCGTTGTTGGGCAGCCACTGGTAGTCCTGGCCACGGCGGTAGCTTGGGCCGCCCCAAAAGTTGTCCGGTCCCAGGTGCGGCAGCGACCATGCGATGCCCTTGTGCCAGACGTGATCGTGCGGGCGGTAGGCGCTGACCAGGTCGCCGGTGAGTGTCCGGACCGGATGGAAATAGGGCCTGGGCGACTCCATCTGGGGATCATCGGCGGCGTAGGTATACGTCAGGACAGGAATGCCGTCCAGGGAGACTGCGACGGTTGCCCCATCGTCGATCCAGCTGAAGGCGCTTGCGGTGGAGGTGGTGGAGGATGCGGGGGCGGCGGTGCTCATGCGTTGCTCTTTTCGAGTTTCCAGGGTTCCAACCGGCCGTCAGCGCGGTCGAAGAACGGGTTTCCTTCACTGATCTCACCGCGGCGGACAGTCTTGCCGGTGATGGCGGAGGCGTAGATTGCTGCGGCGAGTTCCATCGTGGGGTACGCCTCGGCGAGGGTGACCGGCGGGACGGTGCCGGAGCTGATGGCTTCAATGATGTGTGCATACTGGGCGGGATGCCCGCTGGGGGTGACTGCGGAGCCGTCTGCCCAGAGGTCGGCGAGGTGCTCCTGTCCGGGGGCCGGGGTGAAGCGCCAGTGGGAGTCGTCATAGCCATAGAGGTGCTCCAGTTCCACGGTGGCGTTCTCGTAGTCGAACCGGAGCTGTGAGGTTTCGCGCGGCGAAATGACGGAGTTGATGACGGTGCTGAGGGCGCCGGACTCAAAACGGACGATTGCGGTGGACACGTCCTCGGTTTCCGTCCGGCGCGCCAGCCTGCCGGCAAAGGCGGTGACTTCCTGCCAGGGGCCCCAGAGGTGGAGCAGCATGTCGAACTGGTGGATGCCGTGGCCCATGGTGGGTCCGCCGCCTTCAACGTCCCACAGGCCTCGCCACGGAACGTCAAAGTATTCCTGGTTGCGGAACCACAGTGTGTTGCAAAAACCGGTGAGAGCATTGCCCAGGACGCGGGACTCCTGCAGCGCCGCCAGCTTTCGGGCGCCGCTGCCGAAGCGGTGCTGGAAGACGCAGCTGACGTGCTTGCCGGTTGCGCGCTCGGCCTCCTGCAGTTCCCGCATCTGCCGCAGCGAGAGTGCCGGAGGCTTCTCCAGCACCACGTTCAGGCCAAGGGACAGTGCTTCCACGGCAAGGGAGGCGTGCGACGACGGCGGCGTGCAGACGGCGACGACGTCCAGGCCGGCTTCGGCGGCAGCGGCCAGGCTGGGCGCAGTGTGGGCGAAACCCATTTTATCCGCGAATGCTGCTGCCCGGTCGGGATCGATATCCACCGCAACGACGAGCTCTGCGCCAGCGAGTTGAAGGGCTTCGGCATGGACATGGGCTATGCCGCCCGTACCGATGATTCCTGCGCGCGGGCGGTGCGGGGCCTGCTCCATGGGTAGTGCTCCTCGTCATTGAAAGGATTCATATTATCGATCACCACAAGTATGTGATCGATAACAAAAGGAGTCAAGGCCCCTGCACCCCACGGCCGAAGGCAGGGATGGCAGCGGTGCCTGGCAAAGGCGAAGCCGATGTCCGTGCCGCCGCGGCGTTCGGGAAAATCAGGCTGCGGGGATGACGGCGATGGAGGCTTTGCCTGGTGGCTTCACCGGCAGCAGGACCAGGAGCCCGGCCAGGAGAACCACCATGATTCCCAGGATGCCCCAGCGTTGGGCTTCACCCGGGGCCACCAGCGGGGTGGCCAGCGTGATACAGACAGTAAAGAGCGCCGGCGCCAGGAAACTGACAGCCCGGCCCGTGGTGGCGTAGAGCCCGAAAAGCTCACCCGATTCGCCATGCGGGGCAAGCCGGGCCAGGTACGCCCTGGACGACGACTGGGCGGGACCCACAAACAGGCAAAGGAAGAGTCCGAAGACCCAGAAGGTGGTGCTGCCGGGCCAGTCCATACCGAAGAAGACATAGTTGCCGTTGCCCAGGACCAGGATGACAGTGCCGGCGATGAGCAGGCCCACCAGGGATCCGATAATTACCGACTTGGGTCCGATCTTGTCATCGAGGAATCCGCCGGTGATGGCACCCACCGCAGCCACCACGTTGCCGAAAATAGCGAAGAAGATGACCTGGGACAGTTCGAAGCCAAAGGTGCCTGCGGCGATGATCCCACCGAAGGTGAAGACTGCAGCCAGTCCATCACGGAAAATGGCGCTGGCCAGCAGGAAGTAGATGGTGTGCGGACTGGTGGCATATATCGCCTTGATCCGGCGGATCAGCAACCCATAACTGCCCCCGATTCCCAGGCGGCCCGCCTGTGGAGCCTTCGGCAGTTCAGGCACGGCAAACAGCACGGGCAGGGCAAACACGAAGAACCACAAGGCGGAGAAGACTGCCACGAGCCTGATGTTCAGGCTGTCCTCCGTCGAGGCACCGAACCACTCGAAGCTTGGCTGGACGAACAACTGCAGGACGATCAACAGCGCAACGATGCCGCCCAGGTACCCCGCCCCCCAGCCGAGGCCGCTGACCTTACCGATGTTCCGCGGCGTGGAGACCTGGGCCAACATGGCGTTGTAGTTGACCCCGGCGAACTCGAAGAACACGTTGCCAAGTGCGATGAGGGACACCCCGAGCAGGAGGAACTCGGGCCGGGGAAATACAAAGAAACACAGCGCGGTAAGGATGGCGACGGCGGCCGTGTTGACTCCCAGCCACAGCTTGCGCCTGCCACCGGCGTCAGACCGTTGCCCGGTAACTGGAGCCAGCAAGGCGATCGCGAAGCCGGCAACGGCCAGCGCCCCGCCGAGGACCGCTGACGCCTGGTCTTCGCCGCCGAACGCGTTGGACGTGAGGTAGACCGTAAAGACGAACGTGGTCATGACAGCGTTGAAGGCGGCCGAACCCCAGTCCCACGACGCCCACGCCAGGACCCGGCCCTTGCTGGTTACCTGGTTCCCGGATTCAAGCTCCGAGGACGGATGTGTTACCCCGGGAGCGCTGGCGCTGTTCATACGATGCATCGTATCCGCCGATGGCGAACAGTCAGTGGACCTGAGGCCCGTGAGGCCGGGGAATGCCGGGCAAGGATACAACACGGAGGAGGAAGAGGGGGCGGGGCCTTGGTAAACTGGGCGCTCCCGAACCTAACCAATGACCGCCAGCTCCAACTTTTGACAATCGAATCCCTGACGTTGCGGAGATAACAGTGATCACAGTCCTTGCCGTGCACTTTACGGTGGCTGTGGTGGCGCCGTTCCTGTTCCGGGTATGGGGCCGCAACGCTTTTTATGCACTGGCGGCGGTTCCCGGTGTCTCCTTCATCTGGTTGCTGTTCCAGCACGGCCCTGTTTACTCCGGGGACGGTGCGGTCACCGAAGTGGTCCCTTGGATTCCGGGCCTCCATCTTGAGTTCGCCTTCCGGATGGATGCCCTGGCATGGGTGATGTCCCTGTTGGTGCTGGGCGTCGGCTCGCTGGTCCTGGTCTACTGCGCAAGGTACTTCAAAAAGAAGGACCAGGACCTCGGCGCCTTCGGAGCCCAGCTTCTGGCCTTCGCCGGAGCCATGTTCGGCCTGGTGGTGGCTGATGACCTCCTGTTGCTGTTTATCTTCTGGGAACTCACCACCATCCTGTCTTACCTCCTGATTGGGTTCGCCCGCACCAGGCTGGCAGCGCGGCGGTCGGCGCTCCAGGCCTTGATGGTTACCACCGCAGGCGGCCTGGCCATGCTGGTGGGCCTGATCATGCTCGGTCACGCGGCCGGCACGAACCGCATCTCCGACATTCTCCAGCAGGCGCCTGCGCTGATGGACGGATCTTCCGGCTCAATGGTGAGTGCCGCCGTCGTACTCATCCTGGTGGGTGCCATCACCAAATCGGCGCTGGTTCCCTTCCATTTCTGGCTCCCCGGAGCCATGGCGGCCCCCACTCCGGTCAGCGCGTACCTCCACGCTGCGGCGATGGTCAAAGCGGGCATCTACCTCGTTGCACGGCTGGCCCCGGGCTTCGCTGAAACGTCCTTCTGGCAGCCGGTGGTGCTGGGCCTCGGGCTGGCGACGATGCTGGTGGGCGGCTACCGGGCCCTGCGGCAGACCGACATCAAGCTCATCCTTGCCTACGGCACGGTAAGCCAGCTCGGTTTCCTCACCATGGTGGTGGGGCTCGGCACGCCGGACGCTGCCCTCGCAGGCCTGGCCATGCTGCTGGCCCATGGCCTGTTCAAAGCCACCCTGTTCCTGGTGGTGGGCATCATCGACCACCAGTCCGGCACCCGCGATGTCCGCAGGCTTTCAGGGGTTTTCAGGTCTTCACACGCCTTGGGGATTGTGGCCGGCGTCGGCGCCGGGTCCATGGCAGGCGTGCCCCTGCTGGCAGGCTTCGTGGCCAAGGAATCAGTGCTGGAGGCCTTCGTCCACCACGCAAGTGACCCTGCCGCCGGTCCATGGGGGATGGTGGTCCTGGCCGGGCTGGTCCTGGGGTCCATCCTGACCTTCGCGTACAGCGCACGCTTCATGTGGGGCGCGTTTGCCCTCAAGGCAGGAGTCGAGCCCACACCCTTCAAGGCCGTCAAGCCCTCTTTCCTTGCCGCGCCGGCCATCCTCAGCCTCCTGACCATTGTCTACGGCCTGTGGCCGGTCCCCGTGGACGCGTGGATCCAGCCGTACGCTGCGCTGTTTGCTTCGTCCGCTCCCGACGCCGGTTCGCCCGCTGAGCAGGCAGGCCACCTGGCCCTGTGGCACGGTTTCACCCCCGCGCTTGGTTTGACGGCCCTCACTTTCGCACTTGGCCTGGTGATGTACTTTGGCCGCAACGCTGTTTCGCGCGTTCAGTCCCTGGTGCCGCCATGGGTGGACTCGGACAAGGCCTACCAGTACACCGTCGGGGCACTGGATGACGTGGCTGTATGGATCACCGGACGCACGCAGCGCGGCTCGCTGTACTACTACCTCGCCGTCATCCTCAGCGTCGCCTTCGTGTTGCCCTTGTCGGCCATCCTGCTGGCAGGCAAGCCGCTGCCGGATGGGATCTACCTCGTGGATCCGGGTTCTCCGCTTCAACTGGTGGTGGGTGCGGGCATCGTGATTGGCGCCCTGGCTGCCGTCAAGGCGAACAAGCGGTTCCTTGCGGTCCTGATGGTTTCCGTCACGGGCTACGGCATCGCACTGATGTTTGCCCTCCAGGGCGCTCCGGACCTTGCCCTCACCCAGATGCTGGTGGAAACCATCGTCCTGGTGGCTTTTGTCCTGGCACTGCGGAGCCTGCCGCCAGAGCTTCGGGACCGCACCGGAGGCAAATACCGCGTGGTCCGCGTCATTATCGGCCTCTGCTTCGGTGTCACCATGGTCTTTGCCGCCATCTACGCCATGGGCGCCAGGACAGCCACTCCTGTCTCGCTGGAGTTTCCGCGCCTGGCTTACGAGGGCGGCGGGGGACTGAACATCGTCAACGTCACGCTCGTGGACATCCGGGCCTGGGACACCTTCGGCGAAATCACCGTCCTTGCCCTTGCGGCAACAGGTGTAGCAAGCCTTATCTTCGTCCGTGGCCGCGGCGACCGGATCAAGAACTCCGCCACCGTTGCCGCCGGTACCGTGGGCCGCTACCGCGGAATCAACCCCGGTTCCCGTGACGCTGCGGCTTTGGCCGTGAGCCGAAAGTTTGCCGCGTCCGCACGGGACGCGTGGATCGTGGCGGGCAGGACCCTCGCCCCGGAACGCCGCTCCATCATCTTCGAAGTGGTCACCCGGCTGATCTTCCACTCCATGATCATCTTCTCGCTCTACCTCCTGCTCGCCGGCCACAACCTTCCGGGCGGCGGCTTCGCCGGTGGCCTCACCGCAGGGCTTGCCCTGACCATCCGCTACCTGGCCGGCGGACGGTTCGAACTGCGCGAGGCCACCCCCATTAGCGCCGGCGCCCTGCTGGGCGTCGGACTGGCAGTTACAGCAGCCTCGGGCGTAGCACCGTTGCTGCTGGGGGGCCAAGTGTTCCAGACGGCCATTATTGAACTTTGGCTGCCTGTGTTTGGGGACATCAAGTTCGTCACGTCGACCATCTTCGACATCGGCGTCTACATCGTAGTGGTGGGCCTGGTGCTGGACGTCCTGCGCAGCCTCGGAGCCGAAATCGACGAGCACTTTGAGAAAGGTTCGGCTGCGGTGTCCCATGACATGGCCGATGACGGGCAGGATTTCGCCGGCGAGGCGCACGCCGCAGGCATGGCAGCGCACCACCCGTCCGCACGGGAACAGAGGCCAGAAGGCCTTTCCGCAGAGACCACCGCAAAAGGCCAAGCATGAGCATAAACCTGACCCTGCTGATTGTTATGGGTGCCCTGTATGCCTGCGGAATCTACCTGATCCTGGAGCGCAGCCTTACGCGGGTACTGCTGGGACTGATGCTCCTGGCCAATGCCACCAACCTGCTGATCCTGGCAACCGGCGGCTATGCCGGGCTTGCTCCTCTGTATTCAAAGGACATTGCGGCCCAGGACTACAACGACCCCCTTCCCCAAGCGCTGATCCTGACGTCCATTGTGATCTCTTTCGCCGTCACGGCCTTTATGCTCGGCATCATCTACCGGACGTGGGTACTGGCCCGCCAGGATGAGATCCAGGACGACGTGGAAGACCGCCGCGTGGCGGAAACTCCAAGCTTCGACGCCGAGGACGACGCCGAGATTCCTGCCGAGACTTCCGAGTTCCCCGTGGCGACGCTCGTGGCGGGCGGCCGTGAAATGCCTGTGGAACGTGCTGCCGCTGAGGAAAAACCTGGCTCCAAAAATGTGGCCCCTGGCCCGGAAGGAGTCGGAAAGTGAACATCGCAAGCTTTGCCCCGCTCGCCGTCGTACTTCCCATCCTGGGCGCCGCCCTGACCTTCCTGCTGATCAGGCACTCACGGGCGCAGCGGGTGGTCAGCATTGCGCTGCTGTCCCTCACGCTCCTGCTGGAGTGTTTCCTGCTGGCCTCCGTCTGGGACGGCGGAACGGCTGCCGTGACCATCGGCGGCTGGCTGCCGCCGTGGGGCATCGTGATGGTGGTGGACCAGTTCTCTTCGCTCATGCTGGTGGTCTCCTCGGCCGTGAGCCTCGCCGTGCTGGTGTACGCCACAGGCCAGGGCATGGCCGACGGCGACCAGGACGCGCCGGTCTCGATCTTCCACCCCACCTACCTGATCCTGGTGGCCGGCGTCTCCAACGCGTTCCTCTCCGGGGACCTCTTCAACCTTTACGTGGGCTTCGAGATCCTGCTGACGGCAAGCTACGTCCTCATGACCCTCGGCGGCACCGGCCCGAGGATCCGCGCGGGCGTCACGTATGTGGTGGTGTCCGTGGTGTCATCGGTGCTGTTCCTGATCTCCATCGCCATGGTTTACGGGGCCACAGGCACCGTCAATATGGCTGACCTTGCCATCAAGCTCGGCGAGCTGGACCAGGGAACCAGGACCCTCCTGCATGTGATGCTGCTGGTGGCGTTCGGCATCAAGGCGGCTGTTTTCCCACTGTCCTTCTGGCTGCCTGACTCCTACCCCACGGCACCAGCGCCGGTCACTGCCGTGTTCGCGGGCCTGCTGACCAAGGTGGGCGTTTACGCGATGGTGCGGACCGAGACCCTGCTCTTTCCCGGGGACACCCTCAACACACCCTTGATGGTGGCCGCCCTGCTGACCATGGTGGTGGGAATCCTTGGCGCGCTGGCCCAGGATGACATCAAACGTCTGCTCTCGTTCACGCTGGTCAGTCACATTGGCTACATGGTGTTTGGCCTTGCCATGTCCTCTACCGCAGGCCTTGGCGCGGCAGTCTTCTACGTGGCGCACCACATCACCATCCAGACCAGTCTCTTCCTGGTGACCGGGCTGATCGAACGCCGTGGCGGGAGCTCGTCCGCGGACCGCCTGGGCGGTCTCGCCAAACTCTCGCCGCTGTTGGCGCTGCTGTTCTTTGTTCCCGCCATGAACCTGGCCGGAATCCCGCCGTTCTCCGGATTCCTGGGGAAGGTGGGGCTGATGCAGGCCGGCATCGAGCTGGGCACGCCGCTGGCGTACGCGCTGGTGATCGGCGGGGTGGTCACCAGCCTCCTGACCCTGCTTGCGATCGCCAGGGTGTGGAACCGCGCCTTCTGGCGCAGCCCCAGCGACGCCGAGCATCCGGATCCTGTGCTGCTGGCCCCGCCGATGGCTGCAGCGGCCGGCCCGGGCGCCAAGCGGAACACAGTGACCCTCCTGCCGCGCACCATGGTGGGTTCCACCCTGGGCCTGGTGGTCCTCGGCGTTGCGCTCACTGTTTTCGCGGGTCCGCTGTTCACCGTCTCCGACCGGGCCGCCGAGGACATGCTGGACAGGTCTTCCTACATCCAGGCCGTCCTTGGCGAGGACACCACCGTCCCCATGGTTCTCACATCCGGAGGAGGAAAATGAGCCGCCGCCGCATCTCGCTGCGCCAGGAGCTCCCGCTCCTGGTCTGGCTGGTCATTGTCTGGGGCGGCCTGTGGCAGGACTTCAGCCCCGGAAACCTCCTGTTCGGTGCGCTGCTGGCGGTTGCCGTTGCCAGACTGTTCTACCTTCCACCGGTGGAACTCAGTGGCCGTTTCAACATCCTTCATGCCATCCCCTTTGCACTGGTGTTCCTGGCCAAGGTGGTGGTTGCCAGCGCCCAGATCCTCTACCTGGCAACAGTGCGCGGACCCCAGGTGAGGAACGCGGTGGTAGCCGTGACGCTGCGGAGCCACCAGGATCTTTTGGTCACGGCCACAGGGCACGTGATCTCCCTGATTCCCGGGTCGCTGGTGGTGGAGGTGGACAGGTCAACCTCCACCCTCTACCTGCATGCGCTGAACATCAGCTCCCCGGAGGAGGTGGAGAACCTCCGGCAGGAGGTGCGGTCCATCGAAGCCGGACTGATCAGGATCATGGGTACCAGGGAAGAACTCGAAACTGTTCGTATGGAGGCAGCATCATGATGCAGACCGTCCTGGCTATTACAGCCGTCATCTTCTCGCTGGCCGCCGCCGGTGCCATCATCAGGATTTCGCGCGGGCCGTCGCTGCTGGACCGCGTGCTTGCCACAGACGTCCTGCTCGCCATCCTGGGCGGGGCCCTGTGCGTGGACATGGCCGTCAACCGGCACCTGAACAACCTGATGCTCGTGGTGGCCATCTCCATTATCGGCTTCATCGGGTCCATCACTGTTGCCAGGTTTGTGGCCGATCGAAGGGAACAGCCCATTGAATCCTGACGCCACGGCCCTGGACAGTTGGATCGACCTGCTGTCAGCCGTATTCATGGTGGTGGGGGCCCTGATGTCCCTGGGTGCCGCGATCGGCCTGCTCCGCTTCCCGGACCTGCTGAGCCGCATGCACGCCGCCACCAAGCCGCAGGTGCTGGGGCTGTTCCTGCTGCTGGCAGCCATCGGCCTGCAGATGCGTACCTGGTGGGTATGGCCCGTGCTGGTGGTCGCCTGGATCTTCCAGCTGTTGACGGTGCCCGTGTCCGCCCACATGGTGGGCCGGGCGGGTTACCGTACCAAGCACCTGCACCGCGAGCTGCTGACGGCGGATGAGCTGGAGGCAGTAGTGCAAAAAGCCGCCGCCAAAACCGCCCTTAAGGACGGTTCCGGCGACGGCTCGGTGCACTAGGAGTCTCTGTCCAAAAACGCAGGATTCCGAAGGATCCAGCCCGCTTATCTGGGCAAAACTACGTTTGTTAGACGATGTCCTGGCTCTTGGCGAACCGGGTAATGGCCCGCTGGGTGCCGCGGTTGGCCAGGACCTGGATGATGGTGCTCACCGAAGCCGAGATCAACGCGAACGTCAGCGCCGACTGCAGGCTGGTGGGGACGTCCTCGTCCTTGCCGGTAGGCGGCCTCCGTCCGGTGGTCTTTTCCCAAATGGTGTTGACCAGCTTGGTCCCGACGAAGCCGGCGCCAAGGCTCACACCGGTGCCGAGCAGCTTGATGAAGAGGTTCATTCTTAGTACTCCTTGCGGGCGGAAAACGGGCTGACTTCAGCCTAGCGGCATCATGGCCGGAGCCGGTGCGGCAAGGCGCCCGTTCGCTGTGGGCGTCGTGCATGGAGTCGCAGAACGGTATTCATCCCACCGGCGGTTCCGTCCGGAACTTGATCATTTTGTGGGTGCCGTCGCAGTAGGGCTTGATGGCCGAGGCGCCGCAACGGCAGAGCGCCACGGTCTTGCGCTCCCGTGGGACGGGGTCGCCGGAGGGCGTCACGATTTCAAAGTCGCCCCGCACAATCAAGGGCCCGTCGGGGCACACCACGATCGAGCTTTCGGCTGGTTCCTGGTTCATGGCTGCTCCTGGTCTTGGTAGCTGGCGGAAGGCTGGATGTCTTGGTGGCATATGTTCGCCAGTTTTCCGGAGTGCCGGCGCTGCAGTTCAGCCTCCGAGTGTGCAGCGGTCCTGAGCCGTGCGCCGGCGTAGGGAACGCCCCCGGCCAGCCGGAATGCCAGCGCGATCCAGATGCACACCGCTCGCTCCACGACCCACAACGGGGCGCACCACACCGCCCGGAACGGGAAGACTGCTGCGCCGTTGTTCCGTCGTCTCCCGATGCCGGCTATGACGGCCGGCGCGGCGGCCAGTCCCAGGAGCGCCCGCCCCCGGAGCTGCCCGGGAAGGCAGGCTGCTGCGGTGATTGCCGGAAGCAGGGAAAGTTCGGCGGCGAGGCGGCGGGGCTGGGCGAAATCGTCGTAGGCCTGGCGCGTGCGCTGCTTAAGGAAGTGCCGCAGCTGGGGCGGCCTGCGGGCAACAAAAAGGTCCGGCAGGATCTTTTCCTGTCCGCCGGCTGCCTTGACGGTCCTGATCAGCTCGAGGTTCTCGAAAAGCACCGGATCGTAGCCGCCGGTGGCCAGCAGCGCGCTCCGCCGTACGGCCAGGGTACCGGGGTAGTCCGCCGACCAGGCCCGGTTGACCAGGGTTCTGGAGGTGTCCCAGTACGCGTGCCACGGCAGCGGGTCAAAGTAATTCTGCGGCCGCACGAGGTCCGCTGACCCAAGGTGTTTGACGACGGCGGTGAGCGCTTCGCGCGTGTAGCGCACGTCGTCGTCGGCTATCACCAGCATCTCCGCCTTGGCGGCACGGACGCCCGTCATGACGCCGGCCACCTTGCCGTTGCCTTCACCCTTGCTATGGCCGCCCTCGCCCGGCTTCGGACGGATATGGCGAACACCAGGCGGGAAAGCTGCCCCATGCCGCATGAACAGTTCCGGATCGGAGCCGTCCACCACGGTGACAGGTATCCATTGGGCCAGGTGCCCAAGGTAGGCGGCCAGGTCCGGGAGTCCCGAATCCTCGGTCCAGCGCAGCGGCAGGATGTACTCTGCGGACTGCATAGCGGCCTTGGTGTTCATGCTGCCGCCGGCACTGCCGCCCTCAGCGAGGTCTCGCCCTTTTCCCAGCAGGCCAGAAGGTGCGTGGAAATCCTGCCGTCGATCGCCATTGCCGCCGTCGCCCCCAACAGGACGTCCCCGAGCAGCTCCGGTTCGGCCTCTACCAGTCCACCCGCAAGGTCGCGGCCAGCGATCTGCTCGTGGACGGCGTCGGCTTCAACATGCTCGTCGAAATAGTGGGTCACCCCGGTATCGAAGCCGTGCCGCCGGAAGCCGTTGCCGTACAGGCGGTTGGGCTGGGACGAAGTCATCTCGTAGAGTGCCAGGTGACCTGTGATGGCGCCGCGAAGCCGGCGGTTGAGCCCGAAGAGGGACATCATGTTCACCGCCGCGAGGGAGATGGCAGGTACCGCGTCGACGTACGCGCCGTATGCGTCGTCCAAACCCAACCCCCGCATGGTGCGGGCAAAGAGTGCGCTGTGCATGCGTTCCGGGCGTCCTCCGCCGTACTCGTCGGCCTGGATCTCCACCAGCGCTGCCTTCGGCCGTCCGCTGAGCCGGGGAATGGCCCACGTGTGGGGGTCCGCCTCCTTCAGCTGGTAGACGGATTTGTGGATGAGGAACTCCTTGAGCTGGTCGAGGCCCGCCTTCTTGGCCACGTAGCGGGACACGCTGGGTCCGGTGTCGGAACCGGCCAGACCGAACAGGACGTCAGCCACGGCGTCACTGGTCATCTCCGCTGCGGGCGGCACGTCCAGCTCCCCGGCCACTGATTGGGCAGCGGCCCGCAGTGCTTCCTCGAACGGCCTTTCGAGCAGGCGACGGACCTGGATGAGGCCCGGCTCCCACTCCCACTCGTCGTTGACGCCTTCAAGGCCGGAGTAGTGGAGCTCATAAAGGCAGAAAAGGGCCAGCTGGACGTCGTCGTCGCCGATGATGTCTGTGGTTGTGCCCAGCTCTGCCGTGACCAGGCGGCGCAGCTCTTCGGCGCCCGGGCTGCCGTCGCCGGTGTCGGCGGTACCTGCCAGCGCATTGAACACGGCGCTGCTGATGGGGCCTCGGGGTTCCGGAATTTTCATGATGCTCCTTTAGGTGGCAGCCGTGCTGCCGGTGCTGGGGCGTCGACGGTGACGGTGACGGGTTTCGGTTGGGCCGGGGCTCAAATCACGCCCTGCGGCGGCTTCTTTGGGGTGGTTCGCGGAGATAGCAGGATAGCCAGGATGATCATGCCCAGGCCCAGGGCCAAGTGCAACCAGTTGTCGGCGCCGTTGACAGGGACAAAGTTGGCAGGGGTTTGATCGCCCACCAGGAGACCGTACAGCCAGAGGACCAGGTAGACAACGCCCCCGTAGATGAGAAAGCTCCTTGCCTGCTGGTGGGTCCGGGCCAGCAGCAGCCCCGCTGCCCCGAAGGCCGCATGTACGGCGTTGTGCAGGATGGACACCTGGAAAATTCCCAACAGCATGGCTCCGGAGCCATGCCCGGCCATGCCGAGTGCTTCGTAATCAGTGGTGATCCCGGGGATGAACCCCAGCACAGTCACCAGGAGGAAAAGGGCGCCCGTTGCCAGCGCGGCCTTCTGCAGGCCGGTCCTCGCTCCGGTGGCCCGGGTGCTGACTGTCATGTCCTGTCTCCTCAAAAGCCGGGAGACAACATAGTAAGCATGGTTACTAATAAAAGCTAAGTACGCTTCTCATCTTCCGGACGGTCAGCTAGTGCGGCAGCCCCGGCTGGCGATGCTGGTGACTATCCGTCCGGGGTACTCCACACATAGGGGTTGGCCTGGTGCCCGCCGCGTCGGCCGTGCTGGTACCCCTGCTGCCAGGCCTTCCCGACGGCGGACACAAGCTCCGCCAGCAGGGGATAGTAGGGGTGGTCCGGACCGATGTAGATCATTTCTTCGACGGCCTTGTCCACCGCCGCCCGCACCTGGTTTTCAGCTGCAGGACCGATCATGGCGTCCTCCTGGTTGGAACTCCGGCCGCTGGCCTCGAATGTACTCCGGGCCTGTGGCGGAGTCCATAGCCCGCTGGTTAAGGCAGTCAGCCCATTCCGCTCGTCAGTCCGTTCGCATGGACCCAAGGATCTCCCGCAGGGCCTGTACCACCAGGTCGTGGTCCTGCACCTGGGGAAGCCCGGAAACAGTCACTGTTGCGACTGCACCCACTCCTGCGACATACACAGGGAAGGAGCCGCCGTGGGCAGCATACCGGCTCTGATCGAACCAGGCGTGGTCCTCGATCCGTCCGCCCTTGAGCCGCGCGCGCAGCCCCACCAGGAGGGATGGCACCTCATACCTGGCGGCAGTGCGCTGCTTGGCGCGGATCCAGTGCCCGTTGTCCGGCGTGGCGCCGGTCAGCGCCACATGGAACAGGACCTGCTCGCCCTTGGTGATGTCGATCGCGATGGGAAACTGCCCCTCCTTGCCCAGCTCCACGAGCAGCAGCCCCAGGTTCAGTGCATCGTCCAAGGAGAAACCGGGGAACTGAAGTTCCCTGATTTCGCCTTCAATCCGGGCGATGAGCGATTGCAGGGATCCTTCCTGCTGGATGGCATCGGAATCCGGGTCAAACTCAGTCACATGCGGGAGATTGGCAGCCATGGCCCACAATCTACCCCTCTTCCGGTGTAAACTGGACCCCGCCCACAAGGGCGATTGTTTACCGACAGAATCATTCAACGACAGGGGAGCGCCGCCGTCGGGCATTACTGGCCATGCCAGGGACCGCAGGTGGGCGCTGAGAGTGCGGATAGCCGCAGACCCTCGAACCTGATCCGGTTAGTACCGGCGCAAGGGAGTCGAGTTCTCGAAGTGTGCGGCGACGGCGGCAATGCCGGTTGCTGTATCCACTTTCCCCTCCTGTTCCTCAGGAGGATCGCATGGCAACGACAGCAATCAAGAAGACCACCAGCAAGTCCTGGCGTGTCGTGGACATCGTGGTGGCAGCCCTCATCGCCATCGCCGGCGGGGTCATTTTCTGGGCCTGGTCCCAAGGCGCAGCCGCAGTCTCGGCACCCATGAACGCCGTTTATCCGCCGCTCACCGGCTTGATTGCCGGCGGCTGGATGATCCCCGCGGTGCTGGGTATGCTCATCATCCGCAAGCCGGGCGCCGCACTGTTCTGCGAGACCGTGGCCGCTACCGGCGAACTGCTCATGGGCTCGCAGTACGGCGCCTCGGTGCTGTTCTCCGGGTTTGTCCAGGGCCTCGGCGCGGAGATCATCTTCGCGATCTTCGTGTACCGGAAGTTCAACCTCCCCGTATCACTGCTTGCCGGTGCCGCTGCAGGTCTTTTCTGCGGCCTGAACGATTCCTTTGCGCCCTGGGGCTGGAACATCGCCTACTCCGGCGGGGACAAGCTGGCTTACATCATCTTCACTGCCATTTCCGGCGCCGTGATCGCCGGAGCCCTGTCCTGGATCGCCACCCGCGGCCTGGCAAGGACCGGCGTCCTGAGCTCCTTTGCGTCACGCAAGGCAGCATCGGAGCCCGTCTTTTCCTGATGACCGCTCCTTCCCTCCACGGCGCTGCGGTGGTGGCGCGGCCGGCTGCCGTCACTGCCAGAGGCTGGGGCTGGCGGCATGCCGGGCGGTCCAAACCTGCCGTCCGTGCCCTAGACCTGGACATCCAACCCGGCGAACGCGTGCTCCTGCTGGGTCCGTCCGGCGCCGGCAAGTCCACGCTCCTTCACGCGCTGGCTGGGGTGCTGGGGGATGAACATGACGACGACGGCAAGGCGGGCGATTCGGATGAGTCCGGTTCGCTGCTGATCGACGGCGCCTCCCCCCGGGAGCAGCGCGGCCGGGCCGGGTTGATGCAGCAGGACCCGGAGACCCAGGTTGTTCTCTCGCGCGTAGGTGACGATGTCGCCTTCGGTGCCGAGAACCTTGCCGTGCCCCGCGGTGACATCTGGGCCCGTGTGCACGAGGCATTGGACGACGTCGGGCTTTCCCACCTGCCGCTGGACCATCCGACGTCGGCACTGTCCGGCGGGCAGAAGCAGCGCCTTGCGTTGGCTGGCATTCTTGCCATGCGGCCGGGGCTGATTCTTCTCGATGAGCCAACGGCCAACCTGGACCCTGCCGGGGTAGTGGAGGTGCGCGACGCCGTGGGCCGCTGCCTCGACAAAACCGGGGCAACGTTGGTGGTGGTGGAACACCGCGTGGCCGTGTGGAAGGACCTGGTTGACCGGATTGTGGTGCTGCAACCCGGCTCTTCAACCGATTCCGCTGTGCTGCTGGACGGCACGCCGGGCCAGGTCCTCAGCGAAGCCCGGAGCATGCTGATCGAGGCCGGGGTCTGGGTGCCCGGCTACGTCCCTCCGACGCGTCCCCGTGTTGCCGGTTCGGCTCCCGGGACTGGCGGCCTGCTGCTTGCCGCCGAGGAGTTGGCGGTGTCGCGTGAACGTGTGCGCCGCAAGGGCTTCCGGAAGGTGCCGCCGGTGCCGGTGCAGCAAGACATTTCCGCGCAGGTAAGGGCCGGGCAGGCGCTGGCCGTCACCGGGCCGAACGGAGCAGGAAAATCGACATTTGCGCTGACGATGGCCGGGCTGTTGGAACCGGTTGACGGCAAGGTCTCCGCCACCCTGGCCCTCAGCCGGGGAGCTGGGATTGACCCTTACCAGTGGAAGGCCGAGCAGCTGATCGAGCGGGTGGGTACGGTGTTCCAGGAGCCTGAGCACCAGTTCGTCACGGGGAAAGTACTGGACGAACTGCTGTTTGGCCCGCGGCATCTCGGCCACGGAGAGGAACGGGTGGATGAACTGCTGGAACGGCTCCGGCTGACCGGACTCGTGGACGCCAACCCGTATACGCTTTCGGGCGGCGAGAAACGGCGGCTCTCCGTAGCCACGGTCCTGGCCGCGCATCCCCAGGTCGTGGTCCTGGACGAGCCAACTTTCGGGCAGGACGCCAATACGTGGGCTGAGCTGGCATCCTTCCTGTCGGAGCTCCTGGATGCGGGTACGGCGGTAGTGTCCGTGACCCATGATGCTGAGTTCACGGCGGCGCTGGGCGTAACGGAACTGCGGCTGGCTGCTGCGGCGGTGGTGCAATGAGGCAGGAGTTGAACCTGCGCGGCAACCACGCCCTGCTGACCCGTGCCAATCCGCTGAGCAAGTTCGCCGCCGTCTTCCTGATGACCGCCGTCTTGGCGCTGTCCATCGACTGGGTGTCCGCGTCAGTGGCGCTGGTCTTTGAGTTCCTGCTGTTCCCATTGGCAGGCCTCACCCTGACCCTGCTGTGGCAACGGGGCTGGCCGCTCATCGTGGCCGCCGCAGTGGGCGGTTGGAGCACCTCCATCCTGGCGCCGGACAGCGGAAAGACGCTTATCGACGTCGGCATCTGGACCATGAGCGAAGGCTCCCTGGAGCTGGGGGTCGGGTTCATGCTGCGGGGGCTGGCGATTGCGTTGCCGGCGGTCCTGCTGATGAGCTGCACCGATCCGACTGACCTGGCCGATGCGCTGGCGCAGAAGGCACGCCTTCCGCACCGGTTCGTGCTGGGGACCTTGGCCGCCATGCGGCTCGTGGGGCTGATGGCCGAGGAGTGGCAGACCATCGGCATGGCCCGTCGTGCCCGCGGCGTAGGCTCCCGCGGTACTGCCCTTCAACGGTTGAAGGCGGCGCTGGGGCAGAGCTTTGGCCTGCTGGTTCAGGCTATCCGGCGTGCTTCCCGGCTTGCCGTCACCATGGAGGCACGGGGCTTCGGCGGCGGTCCTCGGACCTGGGCGAGGGAATCCACCTACAGTGCGCTCGACTTTTGGGTGCTGGCTGCGGGGGTGCTGATGGCGGGCGGAGCATGTGTTGCCGCGGTATGGGCGGGCACGTGGAACATGGTGTGGCTGGGGAGTTGACGGCTCACGCGTCCGCTGCTCAGCCGCAGGAGTAGTTGTAATCGAACTTTCTCGTCACGAATTGGGTGAGCGTAACTTCACCGCCTGCGGTCAGGGGCCGGTCCGAACAGTTGGCTCTGGCTCCGGTTACGGTGCGCGCTCCCGCCAGCCAGCTCGGCAGGGAGTGCAGGTTGCTCGAGCTGCACTCGGTTCCCACAATCCGGCTCCACTGAAGGCGGGTCGAATAGATCCCAACTTCTTTCACATCGATGCTGTGGAAGAAATCCGTCATGCCCTCCAGGACTGCGCGGTTAGCGTCCTTGTCTGTGGATGACCAGGAGTTTTCGGTTTCCACATCCAGCCACCAGACGTAGTCGGAGGGGTTGCTGATTCCGCGGATGTAGGCGTCATCCCAGGCCTTGGCGTAGCCGTACATGTAGGCGCACGCCTTGCCGTAGTCCTTTTCCTCGCAGGAGCCGTAGGGGTTATGGACATCCGACCCTGTGGGGTACTCGTTGCTGGAGGGCCACCACGAGCCGCTGCTCCCCGGGTTGGCGGTGTTCACGTAAAGGGACACCTCAGGCTGTGCAGTAATGCCGGACGAGGTCGCAGCCCACTCGAGCTGTTCCTCCAGGCATGGATTGGTGTTATTGGCCAGCCCGTTGTTGACGCCGACGATGGCAAAAGCCTGGCCCGTGGGGAGGTCCTTGCCACATTGTGGCCATGAGACGTCGTTGCCGAGTCTTGACTGTTTCCCTTCTCCCGGCGATGGCGCTGCGGAAGCCGCCCAAGCGGGGACCATGAGCAGGGCTGCGAACAGCACGCCGGCCAGTTTGGCCGCCGCTTGGCTGCCTCGATTCCAGCGCATTCAGCACCTCCGTCGTCGCCGAAGGAAGAGGTTTATCCAGTTTCCTCCGGTTCGGCGGGCAGGGTCAATAACCACCTCAAGTGAATGTCTATCGCATGTAGTGGGTAAACGCTCTCCGCTGGTCGCCATTCGGACCGACAAGTCGGCGCTTTAGCTCATTTATGATATATTCGTTGAATGACGCAGGAAACTACGGAACACGTTGCCGCCATGCTCAGGGACGCCCGGGGCGAGAAAGGCTGGACCCAGGGCCAGTTGGCTGCCGAACTGGGAACCAGCCAGAGCGCCATTGCGCGGATGGAGCAGGGCAAGCAAAACCTGAGCCTGAAGATGATTCAAAGGCTGGAGACCATCTTTGGCCGGAGCATCGTTAACGTCGGCAAGCCGCAGATGACGCACCTTCGCGTGGAGGGCGGCCGCACCCTGTCCGGAGCCGTCGACGTCAACAGCAGCAAGAACGCCGGCGTCGCACTGCTGTGCGCCAGCCTCATTAACCGTGGGACAACCGTTCTTCGCCGTCTTGCTCGAATCGAGGAAGTCAACCGCATCGTTGAGGTGCTCAGCAGCATCGGGGTCGAGTGCACCTGGCTCAATGATACCGATCTCCAGCTCCGTAGGCCGGCCGTCCTTGACCTGGCGGCGATGGACGTGGAGGCCGCCCGCCGCACGCGCAGCGTCATCATGCTGTTGGGGCCGCTGCTGGATGAATCTTCGGAGTACCGTCTCCCCTACGCAGGCGGCTGCGACCTCGGCACGCGCACGGTGGAGCCGCATATGCAGGCGCTGCGCCAGTTTGGCCTCGCGGTGGAGGCCACTGCCGGCTTCTACGCCGTTCAGGCTCCTTCGGCCGATACGCGCGACCGTTCCTTCGTCCTAACCGAGCGCGGCGATACTGTCACCGAGAACGCCATCATGGCAGCAGCCCACCGCGAGGGGACAACGGTAATCCGCAATGCCAGCCCCAACTACATGGTGCAGGACCTCTGCTTCTATCTGCAGATGCTGGGCGTCACGATCGAGGGCGTCGGCACCACCACCTTGAAGATCACCGGCCGTCCCATGATCAATGCCGAGATCGAATACTTCCCCTCCGAGGACCCCATTGAGGCGATGAGCCTCATCACTGCCGGCATTGTCACCAACTCCGAGGTGACCATTCGCCGGGTCCCGATCGAGTTCATGGAGATCGAGCTGGCCACGCTGGGACAGATGGGCCAGCAGCTGGAGATCTCCGGCGAGTACACGGCACGCAACGGCCGCACCCGGCTGGTGGACGTGACTACCAAGCCTTCAGAGCTGCACGCGCCGGAGGACAAAATTCACCCCATGCCGTTCCCCGGCCTGAACATCGACAACCTGCCTTTCTTTGCAGTCATTGCCGCCAACGCGAGCGGGCAGACCATGATCCACGACTGGGTTTACGAAAACCGTGCCATCTACCTCACGGAGCTGAACCGGCTTGGTGCGCAAGTACAGTTGCTGGACCCCCACCGGATCTACGTCAACGGGCCCACCAAATGGCGGGCCGCAGAAGTTGGGTGCCCGCCGGCCCTGCGTCCCGCAGCCTGCCTGTTGCTGGCGATGCTGGCAGCCCGGGGCGTCTCCGAGCTGCGGAACATCTATGTCATCGAGCGCGGGTATGAAGACCTGGCGGAACGGCTGAACACTATCGGGGCCAAGGTGGAGTACTTCCAGGACTGAGCATTCACGCTTCGTCATGAAGTCCTGAGGACCTTCAAAAGTCCCTCAGCTGCCGCAGAATGTGAGTATGCGAACATTCGGCGTTGAGGAAGAGCTCCTGATCGTTGATCCGGAAAGCGGGGAGCCGCTTGCCCTCGCTGATGCCCTGCTGTCCGTCCGCCGGTTGGCGGCCGATGATGCTCCTGACGACCCCCGGGACCTCTCAACGGAAGACAAGACGGTTTACGACGACGACGAGATGGGCCTGAGTGCCGAACTCAAGTTGGAGCAGATCGAGACCCAGACGCGGCCATGCCTGGAGTACGGTGTGCTGCTTGACCAGATCCGGGCGGGGCGGGCGCTCGCTGACACGGCTGCGAGGAAGCATCATGCGCGGGTGGCGGCGCTGGCCACGTCGCCCCTTGGACTGGCCAGCCACACTACCCCTGACCCGCGCTATGCCAGGATGCTGGAGCGCTTTGGCCTGACGGCCCAGGAGCAGCTGACCTGCGGCTTCCACGTCCATACCTTCGTTGAGTCACCCGACGAGGGTGTGGCTGTGCTGGACCGGATCCGTGACAAACTTGCCGTCCTCACAGCACTGAGCGCCAACTCGCCGTACTGGAACGGGCTTCAGACGGGCTTCGAAAGCTACCGCACGCAGGCGTGGAACCGCTGGCCCACAGCCGGTCCCGCCGGTATTTATGGGACGTATTCCGCCTACCGGAGGGTGGTCACCCGCCTTTTGGACAGCGGAGTGATGCTGGACGAAGGGATGATCTACTTCGACGCCCGCCTGTCCCGGAACCACCCCACTGTCGAAGTCCGTGTTGCCGACGTCTGCCTCCGGGCCGAGGATGCAGCCCTTCTTGCCGTTCTCGTCAGGGCGCTGGTGGAGACTGCGAGCCGGGAGTGGCACGAGGGGGTTGAGCCCGCGCCGGTGCCCACCGTACTTTTGCGGATGGCTTCCTGGCAGGCAAGCAGTGGCGGACTCAGCGGGGAACTCCTCGATTTCGGTACGTTCCGGCCCGCAGGGGCCGCCGATGTGGTGCGTTCCCTGGTGGATTACCTTGCCCCGGTTTTGCAGGAGCAGGGTGAACTCGCCCTGGCTGGTCAGGGCGTGGAGGACATCATTGCACGAGGGACGGGGGCAGCTGAACAGCGCCGCATCCGAGACGAGGCGTTGGCCGCCTCAGCCCCGGAGGACCTTGGCTTTGGTGCAGTGGTCAAGCATGCGGTGGACGTGACGATGCGCGGCGCGGTCAATCTTTCGGTTGTTGACGGGTCCCCTGAGCTGCTGCGCGTCCGCCAGTCCTAGCGGGCAGATGTAGCCGTACCCAGCCAGAGGTGCCAGTCCGGGAACGGGCACGGGACGGACCAACATCACCGCCAGCGAGCACAGCAGCAAAAGCAGCGACAGCAACCACAACGGCCGCCTCCGCCTGCACCAGTGCCGCGTTCGTTTCCCATGCACCCTTCATCTTGTGAGGGTCTGACAAACAGGGCCGCCCAAAAGTCCTCCGGCTGAAAAGAAATTTAAAGGACTTTTCCGCCTGCATAGTTCACTCCATAAGGAGGCATGCCATACTCGGCGCGTGACGGCGTCGTACTCCTTCAGAGCTGAGCTATGGCTTCACCCCGGTGAGGCAGGCTGGCATTTCCTGACCCTCCCGGCAGACGTCGCGGATGATATCCACGAACAAAGCGCCGGCGCCAGCAAGGCGTTCGGATCCGTCAG